>JALQUQ010000016.1 GCA_023263735.1 Paracoccaceae bacterium
ATCGGTTTCGGGGCGCGCGCCGTAATGGCTGATGACCTCGGCCGCGGCGACGCAACCCATTTTGCCCGCCACTTGCAGACTTTGCCCGGTGGCAAGCCCATAGATGAACCCGGCGGCGAACTGATCGCCGGCCCCCGTTGCATCCACCGGAACCACACGACGCACCGGGACCGAGACGCGCTCATCCCCGCGGACGATCACAACATCATGGCCCGACCGCGTGCAGGCGATGGTTCCAATTTCCCGCGCGGCCTGTTCCAAGGCGCTGGACAGGTCCGTCTGGTACAGCGACGCCCATTCATGCTCGTTGCCGATCACAAAATCCAATTCCTTGACCAATTTGCGAAAGCTGTCGCGGTGGCGATCAACGCAGAACGGGTCTGACAGGCTGACCCCAGCCTGCCCCCCCGCAGCTCGGCACAGGCGCGCGGCCCGCTCCAAGGCTGCCTTGCCCTTGTCCTTGTCATACAGATAGCCTTCGATGAACAGCATTTCGGCACTGCCCGCCACATCGTCAGCCACGTCTTCCGGGCCCAGTTCAGCCGAAATGCCCAGATAAGTGTTCATCGACCGCTCACCATCGGGCGAGACAAAAATCATCGACCGCGATGTGGGCAGTTCACCACCAACCACCGGCGGGTTTGGAAAATCGGTCCCGCTGTCTTTCAAAGCGCGTTCAAAGAACCGGCCCAAGGCATCATCGTGGACCCGCCCGATAAATGCCGTGCGCAGACCCAGATTGCCCAGACCGGCAATCGTGTTGCCCACGGACCCACCCGGGGCCTGAGTCCGCTCTTTCATCGCGGCGTACAGCAATTCGCCCCGGTCGCGACCGACCAGTTGCATGATGCCCTTTTCGATTCCCATCAGTTCGAGAAAGCTGTCATCCGCGGGAGAGATCACATCGACAATCGCATTGCCGATCCCGATGGCCTGATAGGTCTTCATTCCGTCTTTTCCTCGTATTGGCACCATTCCCGGATAGGGCATATGCCACATTTGGGTTTGCGCGCCACGCAAATATAACGCCCGTGCAAGATCAGCCAGTGATGCGCGTGCAGTTGAAACTCGGCCGGTACGTTGTCTTCGATGGCACGTTCCACCAGATCGACATCCTTGCCGGGCGCGATACCCGAACGATTTCCGACCCGAAAGATATGCGTGTCCACCGCTTGGGCCGGTTGGCGGAACCACATGTTCAGAACCACATTCGCCGTCTTTCGCCCCACTCCGGGCAACGATTGCAGGGCCGCGCGGCTTGAGGGAACCTGACCGCCATAGTCATCGACCAGAATCTGGCTCATCTTGATGACATTCTTGGCCTTATTCCGGAACAGACCGATCGTCTTGATATGGTCGATCAGCCCCTCTTCGCCCAAGGCCAGCATTTTTTCCGGCGTGTCGGCGATGGGCCAAAGCTTTCGCGTCGCCTTGTTCACCCCAACGTCGGTCGCCTGTGCCGAAAGGGCCACGGCCACCAAAAGGGTATAGGCATTGACATGCTCCAATTCCCCCTTCGGCTCGGGGTCCGCCTCGCGGAACCGCGCAAAAACGGCCATCATGGTCGGGTAATTCATCTGCTTGGTCATACCCTCTTGCAGCATAAAGCCGCTCGGCAAACAAGCAATTTGCAGCATGAATCGGGTCGCGGATCGGCATGTCGGCTTCTAGTGTGACTATGAACGGAGAACGCCCATGACCGACCTATCCCCCCCCTATCATTATCAGGTAATTCGTCGCGCCCTTGACATCATCGACACGTCAAAGGGCCCAATGGCTTTGGACGATCTGGCACGAACCATGGGCATGAGCCCCGCGCATTTTCAAAGAACGTTCAGCCAATGGGTCGGGATCAGCCCCAAGCGGTATCAGCAATACCTGACGTTGGATCATGCCCGATGGCTTTTGGCCAACAGATCGTCGCTCCTTGAAACGGCATTGTCTTCGGGGCTTTCCGGATCGGGCCGGCTTCATGACCTGTTTCTGACGTGGGAAGCGATGACCCCCGGCGAATATGCCAAGGCTGGCGAAGGGTTGCAGATTTTTTGGGGCTGGTTTGAAAGCCCATTCGGCCCGGCCATCGTCATGGGCACAGAGCGCGGCATCTGCGGCATGGGGTTCGCCGCCGAAATGGGCGCCGAAGCGACCTTTCGCGATTTGATCGACCGCTGGCCCAAGGCAACTTTTGTCGAGGACCCGATGTTCCTGCGACCATGGGTTGATGCCGCCTTCCCCCAGCAAAATTCAGACGTCACGCCGAACCAGACCAGGGATTACAAGCTGTTCCTGATTGGCGCCCCGTTCCAGATCAAAGTTTGGGAAGCCTTGCTGCGCATTCCGACGGGGCATGTTTCGACCTATGGGGAAATCGCCTCGGCAATCGGAAGCCCGCTTGCGGTGCGGGCGGTTGGAACGGCGGTGGGGCGCAATCCGATCAGTTGGTTGATTCCGTGCCACCGGGCCCTGCGCAAAGGCGGCGGTTTGGGGGGATATCATTGGGGCATGCCGGTCAAGCGGGCCCTTTTGGCGTGGGAATCCGCCCGCGACGACGCCCGTCACACCGAAAGTTGATGGGCAGAAATTGGCCCATCTCTGCCGGGAACTGTTTGGTCTGCCGACCGATTGCTATAAATGACAAGACCCCAAGCTCATGCGGGCAAATCAAAACGAGGCGGCAGAGATGACCTTCAAGACTTCACTTCTTTTTTCGGCGGCGTCACTTTTGGCCCTGACGGCCTGTGTTGATCCGAACGCCTATCCCGATGACCCCAACGCCCGGGCGCGTGCTGGCGCTATTACCGGTGGTTTGTTGGGCGCCTTTGCCGGGGCGAACTCGGGCGGCGACGATCGTTTGGCCAAGGCGGTCGTCGGTGGCGCGATTGGTGCCGCCGTGGGCGGCGCGATTGGCGCCAGCCTTGACCAACAGGCCGCGGAACTGCGCGCATCGCTGAACAACCCGAATGTTTCGGTCACGAATAACGGCAGCTTCCTTGTGGTGAACATGCCCCAAGATTTGCTGTTTGCCATCGACAGCGCCGCCATTCGCCCCGACCTGCAGTCTGATCTGCGCAGCGTCGCCTCCAGCCTGATCCGCTATCCGAACAGCCGGATCGAAGTGATCGGTCATACCGACAACACCGGCAGCGCGGCCTATAACTATGATCTTTCGCAGCGCCGTGCGAATTCGGTGGCCTCGGTATTGGGCCAAAATGGCGTGCCGATGGGCCGGATTTCGACATTCGGCCGCGGTTTTGATCAGCCAATCGCATCCAATGCAACCGCCGAAGGTCGGGCACAGAACCGTCGCGTGGAAATCATCATCCGTCCGACGTCGTAAGCTGACCCAAGAACGATCCATGACGGGGCGCAAACGCGCCCCGTTTTCTTTTCTGAACCCTTGAGCCCACGACGATCTGGTCATAATTTCTATCCAATCCAAGGGGTGCGTCATGCCATTTGAAAAGATCCAAACGGAAAAGCTGTCTCACTCTGTCATCAAACAGATCGAACTGTTGATCTTGCGGGGCATTCTGCGCCCCGGCGAACGTTTGCCATCAGAGCGCGAACTGTCGGATCGTATGGGCGTGTCGCGCCCGTCTTTGCGCGATGCCGTGGCCGAATTGCAAGAGCGTGGTCTTTTGGTCAGCCGGGCCGGTTCGGGCATTTTTGTGGCCGACGTTTTGGGCTCTGCCTTTTCCCCGGCCCTTGTCGCCCTTTTTGCCAGCCACACCGAGGCGGTGTTTGACTATCTGAGTTTTCGCCGCGACATGGAAGGCCTCGCCGCCGAACGCGCAGCGCGGGTTGGGTCGGACACCGATCTGAAAGTGGTTGATGCGGTCTTTCGCAAGATGGAAGCGGCACATCTGAAACGCGACCCGTCCGACGAGGCGGCCCTGGACGCCGAGTTTCATCTTTCCATCATCGAGGCCAGCCACAATGTCGTCATGCTGCACATGATGCGGTCGATGTACGACCTCTTGCGCCAAGGGGTGTTTTACAACCGGCAAATGATGTTCAAGAACCGCACGACGCGCGACCTTTTGCTGGATCAGCACCGCGCCATCAACAAGGGCCTGCAGGCGCGTGACCCGTCGGCAGCCAAGGCCGCTGTCGAGGCGCATCTGACCTATGTCGAAAACGCCCTGTCTGAACAAATCAAGGCGGAACGGCACGAAGCAATTGCGCGCCAGCGCCTGCAGCACGAAGAGAACCGCTAAAACAGAAAACCGGCCCAAGGGGCCGGTTTTCAGGATGTTATTGCTGAACGTCTTAGTGAAGCTTTGCTTCGACTTGCGCGATGGCTGCATCGATCGATGCGGTGGCACCCTCTTCAGTCATCTGCTTGGCAAGCACTTCGCCCGCAGCAGCGACTGCGACCGAGATCGCCTTTTCGCGCACTTCGCGAACGGCAGCAGCTTCGGCGGCGGCGATCTGGTCTTTGGCAGCAGCCAAACGACGCTCGATCGAAATCACCAGATCCTTGCGTGCCTGTTCCGCAGCGGCTTCGGCTTCGGCCTTGGCGCCAGCGACGATGCGATCCGACTGCTCTTTCACCTCTTTCTGCTTCCGCTCATACGAGGCAAGCAGAGTCTTGGCTTCTTCGCGCAGGGCGCGTGCTTCGTCCAATTCCACCTTGATCTGGGCAGCGCGCGCGTCGAGCAGCGAGCCAACCTTGCCGGGGACCTTGAAGTAAACAAGGACGCCAACGAAGACCAAGAAGGAAACAGACACAACGAAGTCAGTGTTGTGAAGGCTGAAGAACGGACCCGAAGCAGCCAGTGCCGGGGTAGCGGTCAAAGCCAGAAGAGCGCTTGTAACTTTCTTCATGGTCTTACCCCTTTACCCGCGACGAAACCGCAGAGGTGATGCTACGTGCATCGGCTTTTCCGCCCAATGCTGCAACGAGTTCCTTTGCCGTTTCTTTCGCCACTTCGGCCACGGCTTCGGCTGCACCAGCGCGAATTTCAGAAATCCGGGCTTCGGATTCAGCGGATTGCGCCGAAATCTTTGCGTCAGCTTCTGCAGTCGCCTTATCCAGATCTGCCTTGATGGCAGCCTTGGTCTCGGCCACGATGCGGTTCGCTTCGGCCTTTGCCTGAGCCAGCGCGTCGTTATAAGCGGTTTCAGCAGCCAGAGCCTTTTGCTTCAGGTCTTCTGCAGCAGCCAAGTCGTTCGTGATCGTTCCACGACGTTCCGCCAACACCGCACCAATGCGCGGCAAAGCGATACGCGACAGAACGAAGAAAATCACCAGCAGCGTGACGACGAGCCAGAAAATCTGGTTCGGGATCCAATCCGCACAAAGCTGCGGCATGCCGATGGCGCTGCCATGATCGTTCACACAGGCACCCAGTTCGGCGACTCCGTGGGCTGCGTCATGCGCTGTTGTTTCAGTTGCCATGCTGTCCTCCGTCGGACCCTTTGAATTTCGAAGGGGCGCCGATCATCGGCGCGCCCCCCGTTCGTAAGGATTCGAGTTCGAAATCAGACTGCGAACATCAGCAGCAGAGCGACGAGGAACGCGAAGATGCCCAGAGCTTCGGCGAATGCGAGGCCGATGAACAGGGTCGCGGTCTGGCCACCAGCAGCCGACGGGTTACGCAGAGCGCCTGCGAGGAAGTTGCCAGCAACGTGGCCAACACCGATAGCGGCTGCGCCCGAACCGATTGCTGCCAGACCGGCGCCGATGAACTTGCCGAGAGCTGCTGCTGCTACGAGTTCCATGGGTATTCTCCTTACGATGGAATTTCAGATGTTGAGGTAAGACCAGACGTCAGTGACCCGGATGCAGAGCATCTTTCAGGTAAACGCAGGTCAGGATGGTGAACACGTAGGCCTGAATAAAGGCCACGAGGACTTCAAGACCGTAGATCGCCACGATTGCGGCAACCGAAACCGGGCTAATGGCGGCGATCGCGGCAAAGCCTGCGAACACCTTCATAACAGCGTGACCAGCCATGATGTTGCCCGCAAGACGGATCGAGTGGCTGACCGGACGAACGAAGTAGGAAATGACTTCGATCACCGCGATGATGGGGCGCAGGATCAGCGGCGCGTCCGACATCCAGAACAGGCCAAGGAAAGAGGGGCCGTTCTTGATGAAACCAATGATGGTCACCGCAAAGAAGACGCCGAAACCCAGAACCGCCGTCACGGCGATGTGCGAGGTGGTGGTAAACGACTTGGGCAACAGACCAAGGTAGTTTCCGAACAGGATGAAGAGGAACAGCGTCATGATATAGGGGAAGAACTTCACCCCATCATGGCCGGTCACGTCTTCGATCATCTTGTAGATGAACCCGTAAAGCACTTCGGCAACCGACTGGACGCGGGTCGGAATGATCGCGCGACCGCGCGTTCCGATCACAAAGATCGCCACAATCGCCAAAACAGCCAGCGCCATCCACAGTGTCACGTTCGTCGGGGTATACCACTGCACGGGGCCTTCCCCGAACAAGGGCTTCACGATGAACTGGTCAAGCGGGTGGAAAACCAGGCTCGAACCTTCGCTTTGCGCTTCTGCCGCCACGTTTGTCTTCCCTATCTCTCGGAGGCGTCTGAGGCCTGCCGTCTTTCCTGTACTTCCTTGGCGGTGCGCAACATCGTCTTGATGCCAGCGGCAAAGCCAAACCCTATGAACAGCACCAGAAAAATTGGCATGGTCCCCAAGACCGTATCCAACCCATATCCGATGCCAAAGCCGATCCCCAGACCGGCCACAAGCTCTATCACCATCCGCCAAGCCACCTGAGCCTGGGAATAGTCTTTTTTCATGTGGTGCGTTTCCGCTTTTGCGGCCTTTGCCTGTTCGATCCGCTGTTCCAAGGCCCGCAGCCGAGCCATGTCATCAGTGGGTTCGTGGTCAGACAAGGGTGCGCCCCCATAGAAATTGTCTGACGCGGTGCTAATGGCTGGGGGCCTGTGAGTCAAGTACCGCCCAGACCATCTTTTACATAATTAAATCAATGCACTAACAGATTGCGACGGGCCGTCGCACACAGATTTCGACAAATTTTAGGCCAAGTCGCAAATTCAACCTTTCGGTTAATCTTTTGCGACCACCTGGATTGCACCCTCAAAGCTTAACCTATTGGTTGACCTTTTCGCCGCGAAAGCGCCATGGTTCGCGCATGACCGCGACTGACGCCGATCCCGTTTCCGCCGTGTTTGCCGCCCTTGCCGATCCGACCCGGCGGGCGATCCTTGCGATGCTTCTTGAAGATGACATGGCGGTCACCGACGTTGCCGCACCGTTCGAGATGAGCCTTGCGGCCATTTCCAAACATCTGGCCGTGCTATCCGACGCCCGGTTGATCACCCGAGAACGCCGGGGGCGCGTCATCTGGTGCAAACTGGAACCAGACGGCATGCGCGCGGCATCAATCTGGATGCAGGGCTTTGGTCAGTTCGACGCCGTTGACCTCGATGCGTTCGAGCGTTTCTTGGAAATCGAACTGACGGAAGCCGACGAAGCCCAAGGCGCAATGGAGCAGGATTAAGCCGGCCAGTTCCTTTTCACGCGCGCTGCCCTGATTTCGACACAACCTTGTGCAGAATCGCCCCCATGCGACCCCAACCATTGGAGCACAACATGACCCTTTTGTTCCAATTCTTTCAAAAGTTCGGCCTCGTTAAGGCACCAGAAGTCGAAGACGAAACGTTCAACCTCCGCCTTCAGCGCAGTGGACTGCAGGAAAGTCGGCGCGCCAAACGGGGCACGGTTTTCATTCGAACTCTTGTGTGACGCCCGGCAATTTCAGTTCGACCATCAGATCGCGGACCTCTTGCCGTGCCGCGATATTTGAAATGTTCAACTGATCGACCCCCGTGTCTTTCAGGTCCAGAAGGGTGATCCCACGAGGGAAAAGTTCCCGAAAGATCACCCGTTCGGAAAAGCCGGGCGCAACGCGAAACCCAATCCGGCGCGACAACTCTTCCAAAGCCGCGCCAACCTTGCGTTTGTTGTGCATCTGCTGGGCACCCATTCGGTTGCGCAGCACGATCCAGTCGATTGGTTTGAGCCCGGCCTGCGCGCGCAATTGTCGGGCGTTCCAGACCATCTCGGCATAAATTGACGGGCCTTTGACACGGTTCGTCTCGGGGTCGATCCGCGCCAGCAGGTCGAAATCGACGAAACTGTCGTTCAGCGGCGTGATCAACGTATCGGCCAGCGAATGCGCAACCTGGCTTAGCCGGGTGTGGCTGCCGGGGCAGTCGATCACGATGAAATCCGACACCGGGTCAAGCTGGGCAATGGCTGCCGACAGACGGGCATCATAGGGGTTTTCACCCGGCTGAAGGGAGTCGGGCTCCACCTCGGGCAATTCACGGTAATCGGGCGTTGGCAAAGTCAGGTTTGCCCGGCCCAGATAGGCCACCCGATTTTCGATATACCGGCCAAAGCTTTTCTGCCGCAGATCGAGATCCAGCGCACCAACCCGAAACCCCATGCGACACAGGCCCGTTGCGACATGCATGCAGGTGGTCGATTTGCCCGAGCCGCCCTTTTCATTGCCCACCACGATGATATGCGCCACGACCAGCCCCCCAGGATCACTTGGACTCTAGCATCAGCGGCTATCCAAGGACGACAAGAACCGCAAGAGTGGCAGGAAAGGATTAGCTGGTCGGTGCATTATCCTGACACCGAACATGCGGGCTCACGCACTGCAAAATTGACCAATCCGTGCGCCCCCAACAAAATCCGTCATTGTCTGGCCACGGTCGCAAAACCCACAGCACCACCGATCCATCCGGGGCGCGCCGGGTTTCCCCCTCCAGCCGCGCAACGATTCCCGTGCTGGTCACCTCTCGAACGTCATAGACCGCGTGATCGGTGACCCGGCCGTCGTAGACCCGTCCGGGTTGAGAGAATTGAAACACCAGATGCGGCGGCGAAGGAATGACGCTCAGCTCGACCGGGTTGACCTCACACGACCATTCCGGATCACCGACCTGCCCATAGAGCCCCTGCAAAGACGTCATATCCACCTCTGCCAAGGCGGGTGCCGCAAGCGTGACAAGGAAAAACGTGGCCAGAATGCGCTTCATAATGCTCAGATAAAAGCCCGGGCCGGGCCGATTTGGCAAATGAAAAAGGGCGCAGCCTTGCCGCGCCCTTTTCAGATTTCCGTGTAAGGCTCTTAGAAGCCCAGACCGGCGTACTTGTTCTTGAACTTCGACACGCGGCCACCGGTGTCCATCAGCTTGGCGGTCTGGCCGGTCCAAGCGGGGTGCGAGATCGGGTCGATGTCCAGCGACAGGGTTTCGCCTTCTTTGCCCCAGGTGGAGCGGGTGGTGTAGGTCGAACCGTCGGTCATTTTCACTTCGATGAAGTGATATTCGGGGTGAATGCCCTTTTTCATCGTGAGAATCCTTATTCCGACTTTTCTTTGTAGTTGGTGACTTCGGCGATACGAGCCGACTTACCGCGACGCGAGCGCAGGTAGTACAGCTTGGCGCGGCGGACTTTACCGCGGCGGATCACTTCGATCGAGTCGATGTTGGTCGAATACAGCGGGAACATACGCTCAACGCCTTCACCGAACGAAATCTTGCGAACGGTGAACGAAGCAGCCAAGGTCGCGCCGCCACGACGGCTGATGCAGACGCCCTCATAGGCCTGCACGCGCGAACGGGTGCCTTCGGTCACTTTGTAGCCAACCCGAACGGTGTCGCCCGGCTTGAAATCGGGAATGGTCTTGCCGAGGGCGGCGATTTGTTCCGCCTCGATTTGTGCGATCAGGTTCATCGCATTTCTCCATATGCCTGCGGTTTTTCCGCAGAGGTGATGCCGCGCCAGAGCTTCTGGTCTTCAACCGGGTCCGCGATTGCGCCCGCCAGAGATTCGTTCGGCTTTTCCATTGCGCTTTGCCCCTGCCAAGGTGCCCCGAAGAAGAAAGTAGAGCGGCAAAAGACAAGCGGCCCGCAGACTGAATCAGCCGCAGACCGGCGCGGTATAAGTGCAACAAGTGCTGCGGTCAACCCATGCTCTCTTGCGTTTTCCAACGTGGCATTTCAAGACATCGAAAAGCGTTGAAAGCACCCTCAAATGTCCGCCCATCCCCAGGCCCGACCGCTGGTCGGTGTCGTTTTGATGTCAGTTGCCGTCTTTCTGTTTGCCGCATCGGATTCCTTGGGCAAGGACCTGTTTGAACGCTATCCGGTGCCCATGGTCCAAGGGGCGCGGTATTTCCTGACCATCGTCTTGATGTTGGTGTTTTTCTGGCCAAAGCATCGAAAGGCACTTTGGCAAACGCGGCGCACCGGGCTGGTCATCGCCCGCAGTTTGGCCTTGGCAATCGGTTCGCTTTCGATGGGCCACGCATTGCAGCTCATGCCAATCGGAGAGGCGGTGGCGATCATCTATCTGTCACCCTTTGCCGTGATGTTGCTGTCGGGTCCGTTTCTGGGTGAAAAGGTCAAACCCGTGTCATGGGTCTTTGCCGCCGTCGGTTTCTTTGGCGTGCTGACGGTCCTGCGACCGGGGGCTGGGCTTGACCCCTTGGGCGTCACGTTTGCTTTGCTTAACGCCGCCGTCTCCACGTTTTATCTGATGTCTTCACGCTCATTGGCGAGGACGGAATCGACCCATGCCATGCTGTTCTGGACTGCGATCATTGGAACTGGCATTTTTTGGGTGCTCGCCCTTCCGAACTTGCCGTCCGAACTGCCGCCCACAATCGACATGATAAAGATCGGGGCGTTGGGTGTCTTGGCAACGGTCGCGCATTTTCTGTTTACCGCCGCCTTCCGTGAGGCCCCGCCCTCGCTCCTCGCACCCCTGAACTACACGCATGTGGTTTGGGCCGCCTTGATGGGGATTGTCGTTTTCGGGCATCTCCCCGACCATTGGACCATTTTGGGGATGGCCATGATCATTTGCGCCGGCATGGCCAGCGCCATTTATGTCGGGAAACGGCCTAGCGGTTCTTGAACGCGTCCCACATGTCAGGCCGCCGTTCCCTCGTCAGCTCTTCGGCCTGTGTGCGGCGCCATTTTTCTATCTCGGCATGATTGCCCGACAACAAGACCGGGGGGATCTCGCGCCCTTCCCATTCAGGCGGCCGGGTGTATTGGGGATGTTCCAGCAGGCCACTGGAATGGCTTTCCTCATCCAGACTTTCGGAATTGCCAACCACGCCCGGCAACAGGCGCACAGTCGCATCCAGCATGGCCTGCGCCGCGATTTCGCCGCCCGTCATCACGAAATCGCCAAGACTGACCTCTTCGATCTGCCAGTGATCCAGCACGCGCTGATCGACCCCCTCGAACCGCCCACAAAGCAGCGTGACCCCATCCGCTGCGGCCCACCGGCGCGCGGTGGCCTGATCAAACCGCTTGCCGCGCGGTGACAGGTAAACCAACGGCCACTTTTGGCGATCTGTCGGGGCACCGGCCATCGCATCGCGCAGGGCTGCATCCACAACATCGGCGCGCAAGACCATTCCAGCCCCCCCACCCGCCGGCGTATCATCTACATTGCGATGCTTGCCCAAACCAAAGGGCCGCAGATCAGTGGTTTCCAGACGCCACCGCCCCGTGTCCAGCGCCTTGCCCGTCAGCGACAGCCCCAATACCCCCGGAAAGGCATCGGGAAACAGAGTGATCACCCGCGCCTGCCACGCCCCACGCACAGGCGGGCGGCTGGCCAAGAGATCACGGGGCTGAAGCGTCGTGCGAATGGACAAACGTCCATGGGATTTGGGCGGATTTGGGGATGTATCTGACATAGGCCGCTCATATCCGCGCGCCCGGTCTGGCGCAAAGGAAATTCGCGCGCGCCTTGCCAGCGATCACCCCACGGCCACAGCGACTTCGGGGCTGTGCAGGCGCAGTTCCCGCGCCAATTCGTCAAGGCTGTGCCGCGTTACGGGCGACAGCGCGTCGTCGATTGACAGTTCAACATCCCGTGCGGGCGGAAAATTGACCCACATCGTACCATCCATGCGCAGCAAGGCCCGGGCGCGGCGTGCGTATAGCAGCAAGAGCGCATCATCAGACCCAGCCACGTTAAAGGCGCTCATCTGTGCGCTGTGAATGTTTCGGCTCACGCGCTGAGGATCGGTGGCCCACAGGATCAGACCATGGCGCAATCCTGTGCGCGGAGGGTCCTTCCAATCCAGCTCCATCTCAAGCGCGCACAGGCGCGACGCCCCCTCCGGCCCCTGAAACGCCGCGTCCAAAGCTTCGGCCGTCAGGTCAGGATCGGCATCATCGGGCAATGCCAGCAGCGTCTTTGTCATGACATCGCCCTCAACCACAGTGTCATCCGGCAGGCTGGACGCATTGATCTGTGCGATGGCATCGTCGATCACCTGCTCCATCGCCTCTCCCTTGCGCGGGTCCCAGACCATGCGCGATATGGGCGTGGCCAGAAACGCGATGGCGATGGGCAAATAGGGCTCAACCTTCAACGAAAGGCCCGAAAGCGACGCAATCGCCCGACCAACCGCAAAGAGAACCACCACGATCAGAACACTGACCAGCACCTGCAGGATGCCGCCCAGAACGATTGTACTGTTCCAGTCCTTGATGTCGCGGGGCCAGCGCGACGGGCGCATCACCACCATCCACAGGGCAAAGAGGGCGACAAAGACGGGAACGGCCTCCCAAGCCAGTCCGATCATCCCGCCAAGCAGGGGCCCAAGGTAGAGCAGCGCGGCTGCCCCCATCAAAAGTCTAATCTTTACTTGCATCATACCGCCCCAAATCGGGGCAGAGAGTGCCTAAATACCGCAGCAGCGTCCAGCCCTTATTGCCGTCAGCTTAGACCTTCGGGAAGATCCGCAATCACGCGGCGCGCCGTCAGGTCAACCGTCGGAACCGCCTCTTTGGTAAAGGGCACCAAGAGGGGTTGCTTGAGCCCCGGCCCCATGACCTCCAAGAGATCACCCGCGCCATGGTTGTGGATGGCGCGGATCGTTCCCAGCAAGATGCCGCCCGTGTCAAGCACGTCCAAACCAATCAGATCGGCATGGTAGAATTCGTCATCCGGCAGATTGGGAAGCTTGTCCCGATCCACATACAGCATCAGCCCCCGCAGGGCATCGGCCTGTTCCTTGGTCGAAACCCCGGACAGTCGCGCACCAAGACCACCCGCCACGGGCCGGGTCAGTTTGACCACATAGCTTTTCTGCCCATCCTCGGTGAAGAGGGGGCCGTAATCGGCGATGGTCTCTGGATCGGCGCAAAAGGATTTCAGCCGCACCTCGCCGCGTACCCCAAAGGCACCGGCAACCGATCCTACGCAGATACGCTCGCTCACTTAGCGCTTCTCCATCCAGAGTGTCGGGGCGCGGGTTTCCCACCCCTTTGTCTCAAGCTCGGGTGTGACCGTCGGCTCGTTCGGATACCCTATACAAAGATATCCAATCAGCTGCCAATGGTCCGGCACCCCCAAATCTGACGCCATCTTGATCGGGTCCAAGATCGACACCCAACCCAGACCCAGACCCGCGGCCCGCAGCGCGATCCAGAACAGCGTGATCGCACCCACAACCGAATAGGCCCGCATTTGCGGCATCGTTCCAGCACCAAGGCCGGCCCCTTTTTCGGTCTGCTCATCGCAAAAGACGGCGATCTGAACCGGCGCTTCGCGCATGCCAGACAGTTTCAACGACGCATAAAGCTTGGCTTTGTCGCTGTCGTAGCCAGACAGGGCCCGCTCGTTCGCGGCGGTGTAATTCTTCAGGGCAGCTTCGCGGGCTTCGGGGCTTTCCACGCGGATCAGGCGCCAAGGTTCTGACAACCCAACCGAGGGCGCCAGAGAAAAGGCCCGCAGACATTCTGCCAATGTGGTTTCATCAACCATATCGGGCCGGAAATGGCGGACATCGCGTCGCCATCGCATCAGCTCGAACAATTCCGCCCGAAAGGCGGTAAAGTCGCCGCCCCGAAGGGCGGCGTCTCTGTCAGCCTTGCTGATCACTCTTCAGCCGGAGCAGCGGCGCGAGCAGCTTTTTTCGCTGCGCGTTCTGCCATTTGCTTGCCCGGGACGCCTGCTTTGGCATTGTTGCGGACTTTCTTGGCCACAACGCCAGCAGCTTCCAAGAAGCGTGCAACGCGGTCGGTCGGCTGAGCGCCGGTTGCCAGCAATTCCTTGATCCGGTCAACGTTCATGACGACGCGGTTTTCGTCGTCCTTGGCCAGCATCGGGTTGTAGGTGCCCAGCTTTTCCAGGAAACGGCCATCGCGCGGCATACGCGAATCCGACAGAACGATCGAATAGTGAGGGCGCTTTTTCGAACCACCACGGGCGAGACGGATTTTAGTTGCCATGTCAGTATCTCCTTTTAATGGCGAGGGACGGGACGCTGTGGCCCCAGTCAATTCGGGGTTATTTCTGTAGTTTCTCGTGATGCCTGATCACTTCACCGATGATGAAGTTCAGGAATTGCTTTGCGAATTCCGGGTCCAGATCCGCTTCTTTCGACAGCCGTTCCAGACGCTCGATCTGGCGGGCTTCGCGGGCGGGATCGCTGGGCGGAAGCTCGTGTTGGGCTTTCAGCTTTCCCACGGCCTGCGTGTGTTTGAAACGTTCGGCCAAGGTATAGACCAAGATCGCGTCCAACCGGTCGATCGACTCGCGGTGATGCTTCAGCAGTTCTGCGGCGCGGGCTACGGCGTCGGTCATGCAGTCCTCCGTTTCAGATAGCGCCACACCTCGGCGCCATCGGTCATTCCATCCCGCAGGGCGCCCAGCCGTTCGGCAAGAGCCAATGCCCGGGAGTTCTGGGGGTCGATATAGCTGACAAGGGTGGTCAGGCCCATGGGGCCAAAGGCATGATCCCGTGCCGCCATCGCCGCCGCAAAGGCCAGACCTTTGCCTTCGGCCTCGGGCAGAAAGACAAAGCCCAATTCCGGCTCTTCGTCCCCGGGTTCAAAACCGATCAGCACAAAGCCCAAAACAAGACCATCGGCCGATTGCACAGCCCATGCACCATGGCCGCGCAACATCCATACGGCGGTCATCCGGCAGAAATCGTCCCACGCCTCTTCCTCGGAAAAGGGTCCGCCGAAATACTCGCTGCGGTCCGAACAGGCGATTTTGCTCCAGACCGCGAAATCCGAAAGGATCGGCGCACGCAGGGTGACGCCATCCGCCCGCATAACCGGAACCTGACCACCAATAACAGCGGCATTCGCGGCCATTTGCGCCGACACGGGGTACAGCCACGGCTTCATAGCGCCACCTCCGGCCCCGGGTGACGCCAGACGCGCGCCGTTGCGCCGGTTTCAAAGGTGAAAACGCCTTCGCATACGCATCCCATGCGGTTCGCCAAAGCCTCGGATCGCAGGTTGCCTTCGGCAATCAGGCTGACCGCCGTGGTCCAGCCCAGACCATCATAGGCAAAGCGTCTTGCGGCCTGCGCCGCCTCGAACGCATAGCCCTTGCCCTCGGCGGTCTCTTCCCAAACCGACCAAGCGATCTCGCCTTCGGGCCACCCCTCGGGCATCCACGGACCGCACATGCCAAGGGGCGCATCGGTCACCTTGTCTGCAAAGACAAAGGCCGAATATCCGCGCAGCATCCAATGCCCCGCAATATGAGCCAGTGCCCGCCACGCCTGACCGGGCAGGATCGGCCCACCCACTGTCTTGGCGCGATCCGACGTCAGAAACCGCTGGATGGCATCCGCATCAGACGCCAAAGGCCCGCGCAAACGCAGCCTTTCCGTCTCGATCACAGGGATGCCGGTCACAGTAATCATCGATTATTTTTTCTTCATCAAGCCCGACAGGCCCGAGGGCAGGCTCATCCCACGCGGCATGCCCGGCATACCGCCGCCCTGCCCCAGGGATTCGCGCATGCCTTTCGCCGCAGCGTCAAGTTCGGCAGGCGACATCTTGGAGATATCG
>JALQUQ010000170.1 GCA_023263735.1 Paracoccaceae bacterium
GGCTTTGGTCGTAAAACGTGGCCTCATCCATCCCCAACCAGTCGCGCAGACGATCCCCCGACGGATCGGTAAAGGGCGTGCCGCTGGCCTGCACCCGCGCCCCCGGCGCCTGCCCTGCGATCAAAATCCGGGCCGTGGGGGCAAACCAGACCACGGGGCGGGGCGCATGGGCCGTAGCGGTGGCCGCGAAATCGGCGGCACAGAGGGTGCAGGCCCGGATGCGATCCACCAGCCCTTGATACGCCGGGGTTTCTTCGCCCTGATCCATGCTCGCCCCCCTCTTTCCTTGCCCGCGCCCCTTGTGTCGGCAGACTGCCGCAGTCCGGGGTCCGTGGCAACGCCAAGCCCGGGGGCTCGATGCCCCCGGGCTTGGCCCTTCCCCCATCGTGGCCCGAAACATGCTGTGCCGGCAACAGTCGCGCGAATACCCGCCCACCTGCATTGTGGCGGCGCAGGGGCTTTTGTAAGCCACCCGCGATTTCAGGCCCGGCCCGACAGAAGGAGCCGTTCATGTACCGCGTGTCCCCCTTTGTTCGTCATTTTGCCCGCGCCTTGCTGGGCGGGCTGGTCATCGCCACGCTTTGTGTCAACCTGTCGCCCGCCAGCTATTATGATGTGATCGAATGGCGGCTGGCGCGGGGGTGGATGCCTGACTCGCTTTCCACCGTTTCGGCGATGCTGACGCCGGCTTGGCTCGTGTCCGAATTGCTGATGGCCCTTTTCCTCTTCTTTGTCGCCAAAGAGCTGTGGGAGGCGCTGGTTCTGGAACGGGGGGCCTTTTCCGGCAAGCGCGCCCGGCTGCCTGCGGGGGCGATGATCGGCTCTTGGGCCGGGGCGGTTCTGGTCTGGCTGCTCAGCAGTCATTTCATCGAAACCGCGATCGAGGCGACTCCGGGCGTGGGCTGGCAACTGCCTTTGGGGTCGGATGTCGTGCTGTGCTATGTGATGGGGCGGCTGATCTTTGGGCCGGGGCATCCCGGTTTGCACCTTTTGTTGCTGGTCACCATCGCCAGCGATATTTTCGGCCTGATCGTTCTGGGCCTGACCGCGCCAAGTTACGGGTTGCAACTGGGGTGGCTGGTGCTTTCGGCCCTTGCGGTTTTGGGGGTCTGGCTGCTGTCGGGCCGCTTTGCGGTGCCGCGCGAAACCGAGGTGCACCACAGGCGGGCGGCGATGCTTTGGCCCTATTGGATGGCGGCGGGGCTATCGTGGCTGGGGGTCGTTCTGGCGGGCCTGCCGGGTGCCTTGGGGTTGCTGCCGGTGATCCCGGCCATTCCCCATGCCAGCCGCGCCTTTGGCGTCTTTGCCGAGGCGGAAAGCTTTCTGCATGACCCGTTGAACCGCATGTCGCATCATCTGGTGCGTCCGGCGGCGGCGATCTTGTTCCTGTTCGGCCTGACCCATGGCGGGATCGATCTGGCGGCGGCGGGGCCCACCAGCCTGACCGTTCTGGCGGCGCTGTGGCTGGGCAAACCGGTGGGGTTGGTGCTGGGGGCGATGGCGGCGGTTTGGCTGTTTGCCGCGCCCTGGCCGCAGGGGCTGCGCCGGTCTGACCTGATCCGGATTGCCGCGATCAGTGGCATGGGCTTTGTCGTGCCGGTGCTGGCCGCCGAAACCGCCCTGCCCGGCGGCGGCATGGCCGAGGCCGCCCGCTTTGGCCTTGCGCTGTCGCTGGTGATCGGTCCTGTGGCGTGGCTGGTCTTGGGGCGGCGCGCTTGATCGCCGCTTTGGCCGGGTTCCAACAAAACTTTGATCCAAATTCCGCCCATCCCTTGGGGAGGCTGATTGCAGTTTATTCAGCATTCGCGACATAATCCTGCCCGAATGGAAGGTTAGATTTGCAGGGGTCTGACCAAGTCAAACTCGCTTGCGCGGTGTCGGTGTACCATCGTGGGAGAGTTTGGCATGAGGTGGCTGACTGGAAATTGCCCCGTTTCGGAAAGGGGATAACGTGATCGAATTCGATTCTGTGTCCAAATCCTTTTGGACAGGCAAAACCCGCAAGGTGATCCTTGACCGGGCGTCTTTTCGTGTCGATATCGGCCGGTCTCTGGGCATTCTGGCCCCCAACGGCACGGGCAAGACCACATTGATCAACATGATGGCCGGGCTGGAAAAACCCGATGAGGGGCGCGTGACGCGGACCAGCCGGATTTCCTTTCCGCTGGGCTTTATGGGCGGGGTCATTCCAAAGCATACGGCGACGGAAAATTCGCGCTATATCGCGCGGCTTTACGGGCTGGACCCGGATTACATCGAAAGCTTTTGCCGGTGGTTGTGCGGCATCGACGAATATTTCGACATGCCCTTGGGCACCTATTCGGCCGGGATGCGGTCGCGATTTTCTTTTGCGCTGATGCTGGCGCTGGAATTCGACATCTATCTGATCGACGAAGGCATGCCATCGACCACCGATGTGGAGTTCAACCGCAAGGCGGGGCGTATCCTGAAAGATCGGCTGGAAAATGCCACGGTCGTCGTGGTGAGCCACCAGCCCCAAACCTTGGAAAAGTTCTGCCAGCAGGCCGCAGTGTTGCGCAACGGGCAGTTGTACATGTTTGATACCCTTGAAGAAGCGAAACGGCTTTATGATTACCAAACTCAAAGCCAAGCGATTTAACCTGCGCCGCCCCGATCCGGCGGCCGAACCGCCGGTGCCGCCGATGCCGCGCCGCGTGGCGCCGACCGCGCGCGCCCAAATCAGCCCGGCGGCTGCCTCTGCGGCGGCCCCGCGGGTGGCCCCAAGGAAACCCGTAGCGCCCGCCGACGACATGCCGTTTTCCCCCGGTGCCGATGACGATGGTTTCGGGGGACAGAAATTCAACACCGCCAAGGGGGGGGCCACGCCCGAAGCGGCCCCCGCCCCGCAGGGGGGCGAAGGGGGCGTTGATATCGACCGCATTCGCAAGGAAGGGCTGACGGGGCGGCAATTGCGGCTGGCCCGGCGATTGGCGCAAAAACACGGCTTGCCCGCCACGTCGGATTTTGACGCCGTTCGCCTGCTGCGGGCGGCGGGGATCGACCCGTTTCAAAAAAGCTCGATTCTAGAGCTGATCACGGCGGTTGATTCCGAACCCGCCGCAGCCAAGCCCGAAGGATCGCGCGCCTTGGCGGTGACGCAAACCGACCCAAAGTTGCCCCAGACGGTCAAGCCGATCAAACCGCCCAGCACCGAAGCCCGGGCCGAACAAAGCCATCTGGCCGATCTGCAACGCATCCAGCAAGATTTGGCCCGGCGGCGGCGGCGGAAATCTGCGCTGTTGATGATGCGCATGTTCTTTTTCGTCTTTCTGCCCACGCTGCTGGCCGGGTGGTATTATTACATGGTCGCAACGCCGCTTTATGCGACCCGTGCCGAATTCGTGATTCAACAGGCCCAAGCCTCGGCCGGGGGGGCTGGCGGTCTGGGTGGTCTTTTGTCGGGGACGAGTCTGGCCACCTCGCAGGATTCGTTTGCGGTGCAAGGATATCTGCAATCGCGCGATGCCATGCTGCGGCTGGATGAGGACCTGCATTTCCGCGACACCTTTGGGTCCGAACAGATCGACCCCATTCAGCGCCTGCCCGCCAACTCCACCTTGGAGCAGGCCTACCGCGTCTATAAGCGCAACGTCAAAATCTCGTATGACCCGACCGAAGGGATCATCAAGATGGAGGTGATTGCCCCCGACCCGAACCTTTCGGCCGAATTTTCGGAAAAACTGATCGGTTATGCCGAAGAGCAGGTCGATGCGCTGACCCAGCGGTTGCGCAACAATCAGATGGCGGGCGCGCAAGAGGCCTATGAAAAGGCGCAAGGGGCGCTTCTTGAGGCGCAGCGCAAGGTCGTGGAACTGCAAGAGCGGTTCAAGACCATTTCCTCCGAGGCCGAAATCAGCCTTGTCACCGCGCAGATCGGTCAGTTGGAATCGCAATTGACACAAGACCGGCTGAGCCTTGCGCAAATGGAAACCAACGCCAATCCGAACGCCGCCCGGATGGACCCGATCCGCCGCCGGATCGTGACCCTTGAAAATGAAATCGCCCAGTTGCGCGCCCGTATGACCGAACGGCAAGAGGGCACGGAATCGATCGCGCGGGTGCAATCCGAGCTTTTGGTTGCGCAGGCCGATGTGCAGACCCGCCAATTGCTGTTGGCACAATCCCTGCAGGCGATGGAAACCTCGCGGATCGAAGCCAACCGTCAGGTGCGCTATCTGTCGTTGTCGGTGACCCCGATCCCGCCGGATGAGCCGACCTATCCGCGCGCGTTTGAAAACACCATCGTCGCCTTGCTGGTGTTTGTCGGGATTTATCTGTTCATCTCGATGACCGTGGCAATCTTGCGCGAACAGGTCACCGCGTGATTTGATCTGGCAAAAGCGCGGATAACCGAGGGGCGGGGCCGGGTCAGACCACCTGCCCCGCGGCCCATCCCGACGACCAAGCCCATTGGAAATTATATCCGCCCAACCAACCGGTCACATCCACCGCTTCGCCCACGAAATAAAGCCCCGGAACATTGCGCGCCTGCAGGGTGCGGCCGTCCAGATCCTTGGTATCGATCCCGCCCAGCGTCACCTCGGCCGTGCGATAGCCTTCGGAGCCGACGGGGATCAACGTCCAGCTTTGCAGGCTCTTCAGCAATTCGCCCATTTGCAGGTTTGACACCTGCCCCATGACCGCGCCTGGGGCAAAACGCTCCTCCAGGTGCCGAGCCAGTCGCTCGGGCACAGCCGCCGCAAGCCCCGTCCGCAGGGCGGCCCGGGGGCTGTCGCCGCGCGCCTGTTTCAGCGTGGCCTCCAGAGTGCGATGGCGGGTCAGGTCAAGCGTGATCGCCTCCCCCTCCCGCCAATAGCTTGAGATTTGCAAGATCGCCGGGCCCGACAGCCCGCGATGGGTAAAAAGCATCGCCTCATCAAAACTGCGCCGCTCGGTCGAAACGCGGACATCCAGCGCCACGCCGGCAAGGGGTTTGATCCAGTCAAGCTCTTGTTCGGCAAAGGTCAGCGGCACCAAGGCCGGCCGCGTTTCGGTCACCCCCAGCCCGAACTGCAAGGCCAGACGATAGGCCAGCCCGGTGGCGCCCATCTTGGGAATGGATTTCCCCCCGGTGGCCACCACCAAAGCGGCGGCCGATATCGCCCCTTGCTGGGTTTCGATCACAAAGCGGCCGTCACGATGGGCGACATCGCCCACCTGAACGCCCAAACGCAGTTGCCCCCCCGCCTGCGCCAGATCGCGCACCAGCGCCTGCACCACTTGTGTCGCCGGGCCATCGCAAAACAACTGGCCCAAGGTCTTTTCATGCCACGCAATCCCCCAACGATCCATCCGGGCGATGAAATCCCACTGCGTGTAGCGTTTCAACGCCGACAGGGCGAATCTGGGATTGTCGGACAGGTACTTGTCGACCCCGATTCCAAGATTGGTGAAGTTGCAGCGCCCGCCGCCCGAGATGCGGATCTTTTCGCCCGGGGCCCGGGCGTGATCCACGACCAGGGTCTTGCGGCCACGTTTTGCAGCTTCGATCCCGGCGAAAAGCCCGGCCGCACCTGCGCCCAATATGATGACATCAACCTGTTCCATAGCCTCAGATAGCCAAACCGATGAAGTGCGTAAATGAATGAATTTTTTCGGTTCCCCCCCTTGCACCCCCCGGCGGCCTTCAGTAAACACCCTCTCACGGTTGGGGCGTCGCCAAGTGGTAAGGCATCGGTTTTTGGTACCGACATACCTAGGTTCGATCCCTAGCGCCCCAGCCAACCTCCCCCCCTCTCAGCGGTATTTTCTGCCCCTTGGAAACAGATGTTCCAAGGAAGGCCGGATGCCCCAGCTGATGCCCCAAAGTTTCCCTTCGATAGCTTGCTGCCATTAGGTCGCCAAAATCACCATGCGCCTGCGGTACGGGTGAAAATGCTTTGGCCGACCGCGAGCAAGCTTCGATTCAACATCAAAGAATCGTTCCGACCCTCACAGACACACCGTCGAAACGACGCCTCAATCACACTTCACGCTTCTAAGCCGAGTACAGTCAATATTAAACAATCATAAATAAACATTTTAAGGCCAACTTGCTATTTTAACCTTTCCACCGGCAAATTGCTTGTTGGAAAGCATGATCCG
>JALQUQ010000171.1 GCA_023263735.1 Paracoccaceae bacterium
GCCTTCCGGTCCCCTTGGGCGGCACCACCCTGTTTTTCCGCCGCGCCGCGATTGAATCTTTGGGCGGCTGGGATGCGCATAACGTCACCGAAGATGCCGATCTGGGCGTGCGGCTCTATCGCCACGGTTTTCGGACCGAGGTGATCGACACCACCACCTATGAAGAGGCCAATTGCCGCGCCCTGCCTTGGGTCAAGCAACGCTCCCGCTGGATCAAAGGGTACATGATGACTTGGGCCACCCATATGCGGCACCCGCGCGAGCTTTATCGGCAACTGGGGCCCAAGGGGTTTTTCGGCTTTCAGGTCCTGTTCCTTGGCAGCCTGTCGCAATTCCTGCTGTTGCCGGTGCTGTGGTCGTTCTGGCTGGTGCATTTTGGCCTGACCGCCCCGCTGGGCGCGGGGGGCACCGGGCTTTTCAGCCTGTTCATTCTGGCCGAACTGGTCAATCTGACGGTGGGGTTTCTGGGCCTGCGCCGGTCGGGCCACCGGATGAATCCGCTGTGGCTCTTGACCCTGCCGCTCTATTACCCCTTGGCCACCCTCGCCGCCTACAAGGCCGGGTGGGAACTGATCACCGCCCCGTTTTACTGGGACAAGACCGCGCATGGCGATTTCGGTGGCTTGGCCGAGGATTAGGGGCTAGCCGCGCAGCCGCAATTCCCCCGCATCCACCCGCAGACGCGTTTCAAAGGCGCGGCTGATATGCTGGCGCAGCGCCGCATAGGCGGCATCGCCGTCATGCGCCTCGATCGCCGAAACGATCTTGTCATGTTCCGACAGCGCCACCTCGCTCCGCCCTTCGGCGGCCAGAGAGGTCGTCGCCATCAACGCCATGGACCGATGCACCAGATCCAGTTGCTGCACCAGAAACCGGTTGTGGCTGGCCAGATGAATCTGCCGGTGAAACCGCTTGTTCGCCCGCGCCAAGCCCTGCGGGTCCTTGACCAACGCCCGGTCCTCTTCGACCATCGCGCGCAACAGCCGCACCTCTTCGTCTGTCGCATGCCGCGCCGCCAGCCGGGCGGCCAGACCTTCCAACTCGGTCCGCACCACGTATAATTCGGCCAGTTGGTTGTGATCGAGCGAGGCCACGATCAAACTGCGCCCATCGCGCGACAGCATCGACTGCGTTTCCAGCCGCTGCAACGCTTCGCGCACCGGGGTCCGGCTGACCCCAAGCCGCTCGGCCAATTCGGATTCCACCAGACGATCGCCGGGTTTGTAAACCCCCGCCTCAATCGCCTCGAGGATCAGCGTATAGGCATCCTTTTGCACAAGCTTGGTCCCGCTCAAACATTCCAGAGGCGCAAGCTATAGGCCCAAGGCGCCCTTTGGCAAGCAGACATCACAGGGTGATTGCCGCCACCCGCCCAAAAGCGTACAAAGCCCCCATGCCACGCGACAGTTTTTCCCATGTGACGACCTGGGTCTTTGACCTCGACAATACGCTCTATCCCCCGCACATGCGCCTCTTCGATCAGATCGAACGCAAGATGACCGCATGGGTGATGACCAACCTCAAGGTGACCGAGGATCGGGCCGATCACCTTCGGGCGACCTATTGGCGCACCTACGGCACCACCTTGGCCGGGTTGATGGCCGAACATGACGTGGACCCGATGGATTATCTGACCGATGTTCATGACATCGATTTTTCCGTCCTGTCGCCGGATGACCAATTGGCCCGCCGGATCGCCCGACTTCCCGGGCGGCGCATCGTCTTTACCAATGGCGATTCCGTCTATGCGTCCAAGGTTCTGGCGGCCCGGGGCCTTTCTGGGGTGTTTGACGCGGTCTATGGCGTTGAACATGCCGATTTCCGGCCCAAACCCGAAGCTGCGGCCTTTCGCAGCGTGTTCGCCAAGGATGGTCTGACCCCCACCTCCGCCGCCATGTTCGAAGATGACGACCGCAATCTGCGCGTTCCCCACGACTGGGGCATGCGCTGCGTTCACATCGCCCCCGAACGCGGTGAGGGCGACCATATTCACCACCATTCCGCCGATCTGTCGGAGTTTCTGGCCCTGCTCGTCGACGACAGCGCCGCTTAACCTGCATCGGGGATGCGGCATTGCGCCCTCTTTCTGATGCCCTGCCGCCGCCTATGTTGCGCGGCAGCAGCAAAGGAATATCCCCATGGCAACTTTCGACCTTCCCGCCCGCCCCTCCTTCGGTCTTCGCCTCGTTCATGCCGTGCCCGTCATCGGCTGGATGATCCGCGATGTGTCGCGCGATCTCTCCAACCTGCCCTATGCGGTGGTCACCCTGCTCACCCTTCTGGTTCTGGCGTTTCAGGTCTGGGGCCCGGTGGTCTTTACGCTGACCGCGCTGTGCATCGTTCCGCTGATGTTTGCGTTTTTCATCGCGATCAGCTGGCCCTTCCCTGCACGGCGCTAAGTGTCAAGGGCGGCGCTTTGCCGCTGTGCAATTCCGGCGCATCGGCCTATGGTCCTCGGTGGAAAGGGAAACCACCATGCGCCAACACACTGACATTCTGATTTCCGGCGGCGGTGTCGCCGGTTTGACCGCCGCAGCCGCCTTTGGCACCGCGGGATTCTCCGTCGTTTGCGTGGACCCTTCGCCCCCTGTAACCTCCGATGCCGAGGCCGGTGCCGATCTGCGCACCACCGCCTTCCTGCAACCCTCGGTTCCCGTTCTGGAACAGGCGGGACTCTGGGACAGGCTCTCCCCCCATGCCGCCGCGCTCAAGATCATGCGCATCGTCGATGCGGGCGGGGTCAACCCCGAACCCCGCGTGATCAAGGATTTCGACGCTGCCGACCTGTCGGACCACCCCTTTGGCTGGAATCTGCCCAATTGGCTCTTGCGCCGCGAAATGGTCGCGCGTCTGGCCGAATTGCCCAATGTCACCTTTCGCACCGGGGTCGCCACCCAATCTCTCCTGACCCGCGAGGGCGAGGCGCTGATCGGCCTGACCGATGACAGCCGCTACCGCGCCAAACTGGTGATCGCCGCCGATGGCCGGGGCTCCACCATGCGCGAGGCGCTGAACATCGCGGTCAAGACCATCCGTTATGGGCAAAAGGCGCTGGCCTTTGCGGTCACCCACCCGATCCCCCACCAGAATGTCTCGACCGAGATCCACCGTTCGGGCGGGCCCTTCACGCTGGTGCCCCTGCCCGACCGCGATGGCCAACCCTGTTCGGCCGTGGTCTGGATGGAAACCGGGGAAAACGCCCTGCGTCTGGCCGACCTGCCCCCCGACGCGTTCGAGGCCGAGATGAACCAGCGCTCTTGCCATATCCTTGGCCCGCTCAGCTTGGCCAGCCGCCGCACCGTCTGGCCCATCATCAGCCAGATCGCCGAACGGATGGCAGGCGAACGCACCGCGCTGATGGCCGAAGCCGCCCATGTCGTGCCCCCGATCGGCGCGCAAGGCCTGAACATGAGCCTTGCCGACCTCAGCGCCCTGCTCGCCCTTGCGCAGGCCAATCCCGATCAGATCGGCAGCGCCGCGATGCTCGACAGCTATCACCGCAAACGCCATTTCGAGGTGCAGGCCCGCGTCCACGGCATCGACCTGTTGAACCGCGCGTCGATGATGGGCACGCAGGCGCTGCGCGATCTGCGGGCCGGGGCGCTGAACGCGCTTTATTCCGCCGCCCCCCTGCGCAAAACCCTGATGAAGGCCGGCCTCGGCCTCCGCTGATCTCCAAGGCGCCCCCCGCTCTCTTTTGTCACACTCGACAACGCCATATAAATTCAATAACCAATATATTTATATGTCACTTTGGGAGGGGTCGCATGGACCGTCACACCGTACTGATCGTCGGCGGAGGATCGGCGGGCATCGCCGTCGCCGCCAGCTTGAAATCTCGTCGCCGCGATCTGGCCATCACGCTCGTCGAACCCTCAGACACCCATGTCTATCAGCCGGGCTGGACCATGGTCGGCGGCGGCGTCTTCGGGGCCGAGGTGACGGCCCGCGCGATGGACAGCGTGATCCCCGCCGGCGTGAACCGGATCAAGGCCGCCGTCACCGAATTCCGCCCCGACCAGAACAGCCTTGTGCTGAACGATGGCCGCGAATTGGGCTATGACTGGCTGATCGTCGCCACCGGCATTCAGGCCGATTGGGACGCCATCCCCGGTCTGGCCGCCACGCTGGGCAAAAACGGCGTCACCTCGAACTACCGCTACGATCTGGCCCCCTATACCTGGGAACTGGTGCAGAAAACCCGCTCCGGCCGCGCGATCTTCACCCAGCCGCCAATGCCGATCAAATGCCCCGGCGCGCCGCAAAAGGCGATGTATCTCTCCTGCTCGGCTTGGCTCAAATCCAAGATCCTGCCCCAGATCTAGGTGCAGTTCCACAACGCCGGCCCCGCCCTCTTTGGCGTCGCGCCCTATGTCCCGGGCCTGATGCGCTATATCCAGAAATACAACATCCAGCTCAACCTCGGCTCCCGGCTCATGGCCGTCGATGGCCCGAACCACACCGCCACCTTCGCCAAGGCGGGTGCGGATGGCACCGTCACCGAAACTCAGGTGAAATTCGACATGCTGCATGTCGTCCCACCGCAAAAGCCCCTCGCCGTGGTGGCGAAAAGCCCGCTGGCCGATGCGAGCGGCTTTGTCGAGGTCGATCCCACCACCCTGCGTCACACCCGCTTTGCCAATGTCTTTTCGCTGGGCGATGCCTGCTCGACCCCCAATTCCAAAACCGCCGCCGCCGCCCGCAAACAGGCCCCGCTGGTGGCCGAACATCTCCTCGCCGCCATCGACGGCCGCGCTCTCGTCTATGCCTATGACGGCTACGGCTCCTGCCCGCTGACCGTCGAACACGGCAAGGTCATTCTGGCCGAATTCGGCTATGGCGGCAAACTCCTGCCCTCCTTCCCGCTCGACAGCACCGTGCCGCGCCGCCTGAACTGGTGGCTCAAGGCCAGCTTCCTGCCGTGGATGTACTGGAACGCCATGCTCAAGGGCCGCGAATGGCTGGCCCTGCCCCGCCACAAGAACGGCTGACCCCAAAGCGGCCAAGGGCCGGGGGACATCCCCGGCCCTCTGGCATTACAAAACCGCATCCACCGCGCGCTGCACCCGCGCCACCGTGCCCGCCACATCCTTCAGCTTGTCCAGACCAAACAGCCCGATGCGAAAGGTCTGGAACGCCGCCCCCTCGCCCACCTGCAACGGCACCCCCGCCGCGATCTGCACCCCGATCTCGCGGAATTTGGCCCCGGTCTGCACGCCCGGATCGTCGGTATAACTCACCACCACCCCCGGCGCGCCAAACCCCTCGGCCGCCACTGAAACCGCCCCCTTTGCCGCCAACAGCGCCCGCACCGCCCGGCCCAATTCCCATTGCGCGGCCTTGGCCACCTCAAACCCCATGGCGCGCGTCTCCATCAACGCATCGCGAAAGCCCACAATCGCATCGGTCGGCATCGTCGCATGATAGGCATGCCCGCCCGCCTCATAGGCCGCCATGATCGCCCGCCACTTCTTCAGATCCAGCGCAAAGCTGTTTGACGAAGTCGCCTCTAGCCGCGCCTCTGCCGCCGCCGACAGCATCACCACCCCGGCCGAGGGCGAGGCCGACCACCCCCTTTGCGGCGCACTGATCAGCACATCGACCCCGGTTTCCACCATATCGACCCAGATGCAGCCGCTGGCGATGCAATCCAGCACCATCAGCGCCCCCACCTCATGCGCCGCATCCGCCAACGCGGTGATATAGCCATCGGGCAGAATAATCCCGGCACTCGTCTCCACATGGGGCGCAAACACCGCCTCGGGCCTCATCTCCCGGATCTTCGCCACCACCTCCTCGATCGGCGGCGGCGCATAGGGCGCGCGCACCGCATTGCCGGTCTGGCGCGCCATCACCACCCCCTGCTCACCGGCAAAACCTCCGGCCTCAAAAATCTGCGTCCAGCGATAGCTGAACCAGCCGTTGCGCACCACCAGCGCCCGCCCCTGCCCGAACTGCCGCGCCACCGCCTCCATCGCATAGCTGCCGCCCCCGGGAACAAGGGCGACCGCCGCGCCGCGATACACCTCCCGCAACCCCGCCGACAGATCGCGCATCGCCTGCTGAAACCGGGCCGACATATGGTTCAAGCTGCGGTCGGTAAAGA
>JALQUQ010000172.1 GCA_023263735.1 Paracoccaceae bacterium
CTGGTTCAAGTTAGTGTTATTCATCACAGTCCGTTTTCAACCGATTCGAGCCAGTCGTAACCGATGACGACCGATCAGGGCAAAGTGTTAAGGGGGCTAACTGAACCACGCATCCACACGCCAATAGGTCTGCTGACGTTCTTCGCGCAGCGATGCCAGCATGATGTTCATGATGCCGTCATAGCGTTCCGCCGCCAGCCGCAGCGTGTCGTCGAACTGGCCCGATTTGTAGAATTCCGTGGCCGAGATGAATTCATACTGAAACCCGAACGTGTCCAGAAACCGGCGCAGCATGGCGTTGTTATGGCCGCCAAAGCTGTCATATTCGCCAAAGGGATCGGGCACGCTGGTCAAGGGCTTTTGCAGATTGGCCTTCAGCAAATCCTGCTGCGGCACGTTTTCCGGCACCTTGCGCATGCCGTCCATATCGTCCGAAAAACAGATCAGACGGGTCGGAATGTCGGAAATCACCTCAAAGGCGCGGCGGATCATCGTCGTCCGCGCCACCTCGCCAAAGGTGCCGATATGCGGCAGACCCGACGGGCCATAGCCGGTTTCAAACAGCACATAGCCCTTTTCCGGCGCCTTTTTCTCATAACGTTTCAGGAGAGCGCGGGCCTCTTCGAACGGCCAGGCCTTCGATTTCATCGCGGCTTCGCGCAAAGCAGACATCTTTCTCTCCATCACCATCAGCGCACCCAAAACGTGCGGTCCGTGTTCCTAGTCCCGAAGTCCCTGTTCGTCAACGTGGCTTGGTGATCCCCTCCGCCCCCGTCCCGGCACAACCTTTCGCCCTGGCCTTGGCCACATCCCTTGCACAAAGCCATGGCAATACATAGTCTTGTACCAGTCAATCAAGGAAAACACCCATGGACGCCGCCCCCCCGTCGCTTTCCCCTCAAGATGCGCTTGTGGCCGTCATGGTTGCGGTTTCTGCCGCCGATGAACAGATGCGCACCTCGGAATTGGTCGCGATCCAGCGCATGGTCAATCACATGCCCGTCTTTGCCGGCTATGATTCCGACCGGATTCGCACCGTCAGCCAAACCGTCTTTGACCTGTTCGAAGAGGAAGACGGCCTTGACGCGCTCTTTGGGCTTATTCGTGAGGCATTGCCGACCCGCCTGCACGAAACCGCCTATGCCCTTGCCTGCGATGTCGTCTCCGCCGATGGCAAATTGCCCGACATGGAATTGCGCATGCTGGAAGAGGTGCGCGAAGAACTCTCGGTCGATCGGCTGCACGCGGCTGCCATCGAATGGGGCGCGCGCGTCCGCCACATGAAGCCTTGACGCCTCAGGCCAGCGCGCTGGCCCACAGGCTGATCAACTGACCCTGCAACGCACGCGCCCGGCCGTTCCACGCCTTGCCCCCCGGCGGGGTTTCGCGGTCATCGCCCGTCAGACGCTCCCGCCGCTCCAGATCGGCCGAGAAAATCGCAAACACCAGTTCGCGCCCCTGCGGAGGCGTGATGTGCCCCGCAAGGCCCGAGACGAAATTCAACGTCCCGCTTTTCGCCACCACCTGAACCGGGTGGCCCTTGATCGTCTTGCCCTCTTTGTCGCGCATCCCGATGTCGCGCAGCAGCGGTTTCAGCCCCATGCCCGCCTGATGGCCCTTTTGCAGGATCGTCGCCATCTGCAACGCCGTCACCCGTGACGCCGACCCCAGCCCCGAATGATCCACCAACTGCGGCGTCACCCCGAATCTCTGCGTCAGCCAGTCCGCCATCGCCGCCGAAGACGCCGGCAAATCCCCCCGGCCCGAGGCGCGCAGCCCCACCGCTTCGGCGGTCAGGTTGGTTGAAAACTTCAACATGTCCTTCAGCACCGCATCCAGTGGCTCGCTCTCCACCGCCGCCAGTTCCTGCCCCGCGGGTCGGGTCTCCACCGTCACCGGGGGCGGCAGGGCAATGCCCTGCGCCCGGGCCAGCGTGTGAAACACCTCGGCCACATATTTCGCCGGATGCCGCACCGGCAACCACCGGCTGCCCTCCTTGTTCAGCGCGCTCGAGGCGACCGTCCACGTCTCGGCCTCGCCCGCATCGGAAAAGGTGAAAATCGGCGAATTGCGCGGCTCGACCGCGATCCGCGCCATCGCGACGGGGGGCAAGAACCGCTCGCCGCGCGCATCCATCGTCAGGCCCCATTGCCCCGATCCTTGCGCCTTCCACGCGAAATGCACCCGGTTGAAATTCAGGTTCAGCCCGCTGATGCCCGGATTATAGCCCACCTGCACCGGCTGATCCGCAGCAATCCGCGCCACAAACGGCAAGGCCCGATCCCAGATCAGCAAACGGCCGGTGGCGCCTTTGACTCCGGCTTCGGCCAGCCGCCGCACCAGATCGCCCAATTGGTCGGTTTGCAGCGTCGGGTCTCCGGCCCCCTCCAACACGATGTCGCCCTGCACAAGGCCATTCACCACCGGCCCCGTGGCCAGAACCCGGGTGCGATACTGGAACCCATGCCCCAGATGCTCGATGGCAAACAGCGACGTGACCGATTTCAACACGCTGGCCGGGGGCATGCCCACGCCCTCGTCCCGCGCGGCCAAAACCTGACCGGTCGCCGCATCCAGCACGACAAAGGCGGTGGCGCCCCCCAGCTTGGCCGCCGCCACCAGCGACTCCGCGTCGGTTTGCCGCCCGGTGGTCTCGGGTTGCCCCCGCCGCTTGGGCCGGATCGATGTCAGCGGCGCCTCGGCCCGTGCGGCCACGGGGGCTGCAATCGCGCCCGCGAGCGCCGCCAGAAAGTCGCGCCGGTCAAACATCGTGGTCCCTCTCCGCCCTGTCAGATTGGATTAGACCAAGAAAATCGGGCATTTCAATGTTTCCCGTCTGCTTTTTTGCAGACCACTCACCCCGCGCGCGAATCGCCGAAGAGGAGGCGTCGTTCAGCGGTAAATTCAGAAACGCCCACACCGGCGGGCGGCGGGTGCCGATCGCTTCGCCCCGCCCCAATCGCGCATGATGAAACACCCGCGCGGCGCGACCCAGCCGCGCTTTCAGCCCCGAACCGGGCCGCGCCAGCACCGCAACCGGCACTGCGTTCAGAATGTCTTCCCACCGATCCCACCGGTGCAGCCCGGCCAGATTGTCGGCCCCCATCAGCCAGACAAAGCGCATCTGAGGATAGATCGCCTGCAACCGCGTCAGCGTGGCATGGGTGTAACGGGTGCCCAATCGGGCCTCCAGATCGGTGATCCGGACCTTGGGGTGCCGCATCACCCGCCGGGCCCGCGCGATCCGGTCGGCCATCGGCGCGGGCTGGCGGGGTTTCAGCGGATTGCCGGGCGACACCAGCCACCAGACCTGATCCAGATGCAACCGCTTGATCGCCTCGCGGGTGATATGGGCATGCCCCTCATGCGCCGGGTCAAACGACCCGCCCAAAAGGCCGATCACCTGACCCTTTGCCGCCGGGGGAAAGCCCGCCCGCATCAGTCCGCCTTCGGGCATTGCAGCCCAACCGACACGACCGATTTCCACACCGCCATGGCATCGACTTCCTTGACAGGCGCGGTATCCGCCGTTCCGATGACCGCGTTCATCCCGTGTTCGATCATATAGACCGGCTCGTAATCGGGCAGGGGCAGCGCCAGAAGCCGGGCGCAAAAGTCCTTCAGCCCCTCACTCTCCTTGTCGGCAATCAGCCGCTGCAAATCCGCCATCAACGCCTGATCGTCCTTGGCCCCCAGACGCTCGCCCAATTGCATCCGCAACACCGTCAGCGCCTGATGCGCGGTGGCATCCGTCACGCGATAGGCGTCGAAATATCCCCGCATCATCAGCAGCGTAAACAATTCGGTCTGATCGCGCAGCCGCCCCTGATCGCGGCACGACAACACCGAAAGCGCCAGATCGGGCGGCGTCATCGCCGCCGTCGTCTCGCCCAGCGTCACACAGCCCACCGGCTGGGTCGGCGCCAGATTTTGCGGGCTTTGGCAATCTGTGACTTGCCCGTCGGTGGTGCATTTGACCTCGCCCCTCACCGGAGACCCAAGGGTCACAACCGTCAGCAGAACGAGAGGCGCAAGTTTCATGCAATGGTCCTTTTCTTCGCAACATCCAGCGTATCGGCCATCTCTTGTGGGTCGACGGGCAAAGTCAATGGTGGCCTTGCCTTTCCCGCTGTTTAAGTCAGGATCGCACGACCATGACCCAGATCGACATTCGCCCCCTCAGCACTTCGGACCCTGCGGCCCTCGGCTGTGTCACCGCCTTTTTCGCCGAACTGAACCAGACCTTCCCCGGCGGCTTCGATCCCGGCCCCCCCGCGGCTTGGGGGTTGGAAAAGCTCGACCCACCCCACGGCGCCTTCCTCGTGGCTTTTGACGGCCCCCGCCCCGTGGGCTGCGTCGGCGTCACCCGCCTTTCCCCCGAAACGGCCGAAATCAAACGCCTCTGGACCGACCGATCCTGCCGGGGTCTGGGGCTGGGGCAACGCCTCATGGCCGAGATTCAGGCCAAGGCCGTCTCCTTGGGCGCAACCCGCCTTGTGCTGGACACCTCGCGCCACCTGCCCGCCGCCGTCGCCTTTTACCGCCGCGCCGGCTGGACCGAGATCGCCCGCTACAACGACAACCCCTACGCCCATCACTTCTTTGAACGCGCCCTCCCCTGACGCATTTTGCCCCAAATCCGGCCCTGTAACGGGCCAAACCGGCTCTGATGTGCAATTGCCCTTGGCCGATTGTTTCGCTACATGGGGCACAACCCGCGACATGGAGCAGACAGATGGCCTCGTATCAGTACGTTTATCACATGGATGGCGTTTCCAAGACCTATCCCGGTGGCAAAAAGGTCTTCGAGAATATCCACCTGAACTTCTTGCCCGGCGTGAAAATCGGCGTGGTCGGCGTCAACGGCGCCGGGAAATCGACCCTGCTGCGCGTCATGGCGGGCTGGGACAAGGATTTTCAGGGCGAGGCTTGGGCCGCCAAAGGCGCCAAGGTCGGCTATCTGCCGCAGGAACCCCAACTCGACGAAGCGCTCAGCGTGCGCGGCAACGTCATGTTGGGCGTGGCCAACAAACAGGCCAAGATCGACCGCTACAACGAATTGGCGATGAACTACTCCGACGAAACCGCCGACGAAATGTCGCGCCTTCAGGATGAGATCGACGCCGAAAACCTCTGGGACCTCGACAGTCAGGTCGATATCGCGATGGAGGCCCTGCGCTGCCCCCCCGATGACGCCAATGTCGCCACCCTGTCGGGCGGGGAACGCCGCCGCGTTGCGCTGTGCAAACTTCTCCTCGAAGCGCCCGACATGCTTCTCCTCGACGAACCGACCAACCACCTCGATGCCGAAACCATCGCTTGGCTGCAAAAGCACCTGATCGAATACAAGGGCACGATCCTGACCGTCACCCACGACCGTTATTTCCTGGATGACATCACCACCTGGATTCTGGAACTGGAACGCGGTCGCGGCATCCCGCACGAGGGCAACTATTCCTCATGGCTGGATGCCAAGGCCAAGCGTCTGGCCCAAGAAGCCCGCGAAGACAAAGCCAAGCAAAAGGTTCTGGAGAAAGAACTCGAATGGATTCGCGCCGGGGCCAAGGCCCGTCAGGCCAAATCCAAGGCCCGTATCGCCGCCTACGAAAAAATGGCCGACGAATCGGTCAAGGAATTGGTCGGCCGCGCCCAGATCATCATTCCGCACGGGCCGCGTCTGGGCTCCAAGGTCATCGAATTTGAAAACGTCTCAAAGGCGATGGGCGACAAGCAACTGATCGAAAACCTGTCCTTTGCCCTGCCGCCGGGCGGCATCGTGGGCGTCATCGGCCCGAACGGCGCCGGGAAATCGACGCTGATGAAAATGATCATCGGCACCGAAAAACCCGACACCGGCACGATCACCTTGGGCGATACCGTGCAACTCTCCTACGTCGATCAGTCGCGCGACGCGCTGGACCCGAACAAGAACGTCTGGGAAGAAATCACCGACGCGCTTGACATCGTGGTTCTGGGCGATGCCGAGGTGAACAGCCGCGCCTATTGCTCGGCCTTCAACTTCAAAGGTTCGGACCAGCAGAAAAAGGTTGGCATCCTGTCGGGCGGGGAACGCAACCGCGTTC
>JALQUQ010000173.1 GCA_023263735.1 Paracoccaceae bacterium
GATGCCCCGTATTTGGGGGGGCTTTGCCCGGGGGCCGCGATCTGTTGTGGCGGGTGGCAAAAGTTTGCCCAAGGGCCGAGGCGCATTGAAATTTTCCCTTGGACTGGGCAGAATACGTGCAACAAACATGACCACAAGCGTAGGGCGACCGCGCGACTGGCAACGAGGCAGATGATGAAAAGAACCTATGTCGCGGCGGTGGCGTCCGCCCTTGTCTTGTCTTTTGCGGCCCCCGTTTTCGCTGGGCCGATTGAAAGCGCCTGTCTGCGGTCGGATCGCAAGCAGGCCAACCGTCAGGTCTGTGGCTGCATCCAGCAGGTCGCCGATATGACCCTGCGCGGCGCCGATCAGCGCAAGGCCGCCAGCTTTTTCAAAGACCCCGACCGGGCGCAAAAGGTAAAGATGTCGAAAAGCGCGTCGGATGATGCGTTCTGGAGCCGGTATCAAGCCTTTGGCGAACAGGCTGAGGCCTATTGTTCCATCGGGTGATCTGACGCGGGGCCCGCGCCGGGGGGCCTTGCCCCTCTGCGCTGTTGGGGTCTGCTGATCCATGGATTTCCGCTGCGTCAGCTTTGGCGGGCGCTTGTCGTTTGTGGGAAAATGTTTTTACCCTGCCGCGCGAACAGCGTGGAGGGGCGAACATGGATTTCATTGCAAAGGCGACGTCGATCGTGGGAGGCACCGTGGCCATGGTGCGTCGGATGGGGTCGCCCAAGACGCAGGCCTTTGGCGCTGCGCCGCAGATTCCCGAGGCCAAGGCGCAGCGGATCATGACGCTGAAGATGCCCGCCGCCGAAGGGTGGAAAAACGGGCGGTTGCCGATTTGCGCGCCGGGGTTGAAGGTCAACGCCTTTGCCACCGGGCTGGACCATCCGCGCTGGATTTGCGTGCTGCCGAATGGCGATGTGTTGGTGGCGGAATCCAAAGAGCAGGCGGGGCCGCCCAAGACCTTTATGGATCACGCGGCGCAGGCCACGATGAAACGGGTCAAGGCGATTGGCGCCAGCGCGAACCGGGTCACCCTGTGGCGCGATGCCGATGGCGATGGCGTGGCCGAAACGCGGATGGTGTTTGTGGAACACCAGAACCAGCCCTTTGGCATGGCGTTGGTGGGCGAGCGGTTCTATCTGGGCAATACCGACGGCATCCGGGTGTTTGATTATCGGATGGGCGATACCGCGCTGAACGGCGCGGGGGAGCGGCTGACCACGTTCAAAACGCACGGCCATTGGACGCGGAGCCTGATCGTTTCGCCCGATGGCACCAAGATTTATGCGGGCGTGGGGTCGCTGTCGAACATCGGCGATCACGGGATGGAGGCCGAAGAGGGCCGGGCCGCGATCTGGGAGCTGGATGTGGCCAGCGGGCAATCGCGGATTTTCGCTTTTGGCCTGCGCAATGCGGTGGGGATGGCGTTTGAACCCACGACGGGCAAGCTGTGGACGGTGGTGAACGAACGCGATGGTCTGGGCGATGAGACGCCGCCGGATTATCTGACCTCGGTTCAGGAGGGCGGGTTCTATGGCTGGCCCTATTGCTATTGGGGGAAAACGGTGGATGACCGCGTGCCGCAGGATGCGGCGCTGGTGGCGCGGGCGATCACGCCCGATTACGCGCTGGGCGGGCATACGGCGTCGTTGGGGCTGTGCTGGATGCCCGAAGGCACCTTGCCCGGATTTGGCGCGGGGATGGTGATCGGTCAGCACGGGTCGTGGAACCGGTCGATCCTGTCGGGATACCGTCTGATCTTTGTTCCGTTCGAAAATGGCAAGCCGAGCGGCCCTGCACGCGATATTCTGACCGGGTTTTTGTCGGAAGATGAAAAGTTGGCCTATGGCCGTCCGGTGGGGGTGACCCTGGGGCCGGATGGAAAATCGCTGCTGATGGCCGATGATGTGGGCGATGTGATCTGGCGCGTGACGGCGGCCTGACGCGGGTTTTGCAAGCGCTATGTCCCCCTGCCTGTGGGTGGGGGGCTGTTAGCGGGATGAAAGATCAACCTTGGTCAGATAGGTCCGCGACAGGAAGCCAAGGAAATTGGATTGAAACTGCCGCGTATGCGCATGGGCCAGCGCATCGGCACGATCCACGTTGCGATCGCGGATCGCCTCGAGCATCTCGTCATGTTCGTCGGTCAGAAGGTATCCTTCGTTACCGGCCTCGAGATACGAAAAATGCAGGTTCAGCATTCGCAACCCTTGATTGAGAATGCGTTCGTAAAACGTTGTCAGATAGGGGTTTTGCCCGGCTTGGGCGATGGCCAGATGAAAGGCCTTGTTCGCCTCGGACATGGCAAGGTGGTTGTTGGATTTCACCGCCGCCACAAAGGCCTTTTGCCGTTGCGCGATGGTCTTCAGATCGTGGTCATTGCGCAATTCGGCGGCGAGGCGGGTGTTCATCCGCTGTGCGATGTCCAGCGCCTCGACGTATTTCGGAAAGCTTTGCACATCGATGGGCGCGACGATTGTCGAGCGGTTTGAAAGCGTTACGACCAGATCTTCGCCGGAAAGACGGATCAACGCCTCGCGCACGGGGGAGCGGGACATGCCGAACCGTTCGGCCAGCCCGGTTTCATCCAGCACCGCGCCGGGGGGCAGGCCCAAGGTCAGGATTTCGGTGCGCAATGTCTCATAGGCCAGTTTGACTCCGGTGCCCTTGGCCCGTTTGGATTCGGTTGCTTCCTTCACACTCTTCCTCTCGCTCTGGCTGAGTGGAGGCTAGCGGCTTTGCCCGAATTTGTCGACACTGCGCATTTTGTGTTTGACGTGTCGTCACTGTGTCGCCAGATTTGGGCGCATCGGATCGCGCGGGGCTTTGATCGCGTGACGCCCTGACCAAAGAGGAGACCCCGATGCGCAAGCTTTCCGGCGTGATGCCCGCCCTTGTGACCCCGTTTGATGCCGAGGGGGCGGTGGATTTCGCGGCCTTTGGCGCGCATCTGGCGCGGTTGCGGGCGGCCGGGGTTTCGGGGTGGGTGCCCTGCGGATCGTCGGGCGAATACAATCTGATGACGGATGCCGAACGGGATCAGGTGCTGCGCTTTGTCAAAGAATTTGCCCTGCCGACCGAAACGCTGATCGCCGGGGCCAATGCGCCGTCAACCGCCGGGGTGATCGCCAATGTGTTGCGGGCCAAGGCGATGGGATATCACGCGGTGCTGCTGGCGGTGCCGTTTTATACCAAGCCGACGCAGGCCGAAATCATTCGCCATTTCACGGCGGTAACGGCGGCCACCGAGATGGATGTCGTGCTGTATTCCTATCCCGGCAAGGACGGGGTGGAGATCGGATATGAGGCGCTGGATGCCCTTGCCGACAATCCGCGGATCATCGGGATCAAGGAATCGAGCGGCGTGCTGCAACGTGCCATCGGGATCGCCACCCGCTATGCGGGGCGGATTCAACTGGTTTCGGGGTCGGATGATATTGCGTGGGATTTCATGCATTGGGGCGCCGACAGTTGGATTTGCGGCCCGGCGAATTGCATGGCCAAACCCGTTTGCGACATGGATGCGGCGTTCCGGGCGGGGGATACCGCGCGGGCCAAAGAGATCATGGGGGCGATCTGGCCCGCGATGAATGTGCTGGAATCGGGAAAGTTCGTGCAAAAGCTGAAATATGGCTGCGAATTGCAGGGGAATCCGGTGGGCGAATGCCGGATGCCCTTTGGCCCGTTAACCGAGGACGAAAAGGCCGAATTCGCCGCCGCCATGCAGCCGATTTTGACTTGGGCCTGAAATGACCACGGTCGTCATCGGGGCGGGGATCATCGGCACGGCCATCGCGCATCACTTGCAACGGCGCGGGCATGAGGTGGTGATGGTCGATCGGGCGGGGCCGGGGCAGGGGGCGTCGTTCGGCAATATGGCGTCAATCGCGGTGACGGAGTTCATGCCCGCCTCGCGCCCTTCGGTCTGGCGGCAAATTCCGGGCTGGATGCTGGACCCGGAGGGGCCGGTGCGGGTGCGCCCGGCCTCTATGCCGCGTCTGGTGCCGTGGTTCTTGCGGTTTATCGCGGCCTCGCGCCCGGCCAAGTTGCGGGCGTTGGAGGCCGAGGGGGCGGCGTTATGCGCGCGGGCCTTGGGCGACACGCTGGCGCTTTTGGCCGAATGCGGGGCGTCGGATCAGATCAGCGATGAGGGATGCCTGTCGCTTTATGCCGATGAGGCGGAATTTCGCGCCGACCGTGACCACATCGAAATTCTGGAACGCTTTGGGTTTGCCCATGAGGTGCTGGGGCGGCAGGCGATCAAGGCGTTGGAGCCGGAACTGTCGGACAAGATCGGGATGGCGGTGCTGTTTCCGCAAAATCGGTCGATCAAAGACCCCTATGGTCTGGTCTTGACGCTGGTTTCGCGGTTCAAGGCCTTGGGCGGGCAGGTCGAGGCCGGAGAGGTTGTGGGCTTTGGCGAAAGTGGGGGGCGGCATCAGGTGATGCTGAAAGGCGGGCGGATTTTGCTGGCCGATCAGGTGGTGATTTGCGCCGGCGCCCATTCGGGGCATCTGTCGCGGATGCTGGGGGAGCCTATCCCGCTGGAGACCGAGCGCGGCTATCACACCCAGATCATGGCGCCGGGGCTTTCGATGAAACATTCGATCATCTGGCCTGCGCGGGCCTTTATGGTGACGCCCACGGCGGGGGGCATTCGTGTGGGGGGGACGGTGGAAATGGCGGGGCTGGAGGCCGCGCCCGATTACCGGCGGTCCAAGATCACCGTGCGCCGCGCCCAAGAGGCGCTGCCGAACCTGCGCTGCGAAAATTTTACCGAATGGATGGGGCATCGCCCGGCCTTGCCCGATACGGTGCCGATCCTTTCGCCCTCGTCCAAGCGGAAGGGGATTTTCTATGCCACCGGGCACGGACATTTGGGCCTGACCTATGCCGCAACCACGGCTAAGGTGATGGGCGCGCTGATGACGGGGGCCAAACCCGAATTGGATGTGCATCCCTATCGCATCAACCGGTTTTAAGGAGATATCATGTCGCAAAAGGTGTGTCTGGTCACAGGGGGCGGGCGTGGCATTGGCGCGGCCGTCGCGCGGGAGATGGCGTCGCGGGGCTATGCGATGGTGCTGATGTCGCCCTCGGAAAGTTGTGAGGTGCTGGCGGCCGAACTGGGGGGCGTGGCCCGGCGGGGTGTGGCGCAAAGCGAGGCCGATCTGAAGGCCATCGTGGATCTGGCCCTGACGACCCATGGCCGGATCGACGCGGTGTTGAACCACACCGGCCACCCGCCCAAGGGCGATTTGCTGGAAATCCCGGATGAGAAATGGGATCTGGCGCATGAGATGATCGTCAAATCGGTGTTGCGCATGGCGCGGTTTGTGACCCCGGTGATGGAGGCGCAGGGCGGCGGGTCGATCGTCAATGTGACGACCTATGCGGCGGCGGAACCTTCGCTGTGGTTTCCGGCCTCTTGCGCCTATCGGGCGGCGGTGTCGTCGTTTACCAAGCTGTATTCCGACCGCTATGGCCCGGCGGGCATTCGGATGAACTGCCTTGCGCCCGGGTTTACCGACAGTCTGGATGTGGCGAAGTTTGGCGATCTGGCGGCGCTGAAGCGGATCGGCACGGTGCAGGAACAGGCCAAGGCGGCGGCCTTTTTGCTGACGCCCGACAGCAGCTATGTGACGGGCCAGACCCTGCGGGTGGATGGCGGCATCACGCGGCACGTCTAGGAGGCTTGGGTGCGGTTTTCCCGAACGCTGCAAACGGTGGATGTGCATTGCGCGGGCGAGATCGGCCGCGTGATCACCGGAGGGGTGCTGAATGTGCCCGGCGCCACTATGGCCGACAAGTTGCATCATTTGAACACGGGCGGCGATGATCTGCGCCGCCTGTTGTGTTCGGAACCGCGGTCGGGCCCGGCGGGATCATTCTGTCTGCTGGTGCCCGCCTGTGATCCGCGGGCCGATGTGGGGCTTATCATCCTGCAGGCCGATCAGGCGCA
>JALQUQ010000174.1 GCA_023263735.1 Paracoccaceae bacterium
GGGCCGTTCGTCCAGACGGTCAGCCAAGGATTCCGCCCGCGCCGCGATTTCGGCCAAAGTCTCACGCAGTTGCGGCGGGATCACCGGCACTTCGATCCGCTCGGCGGGCTTTGCCTCCATGCTGCTGATCTTGGCCTTCAATTGGCGCAATTCGTCTTCCAGCGCCGCCGTCTTGTCGGCCAGCATCAGGCCCGACATCAACAACATCCGCACCTCGGGCAAGCGCCCGATCTGTTGCACCAGCGGTTCGGCTTCGGCATTCAACATGCTGGCAGCGGCCCGCAGGAAATGCTCTTCGCCCTCTTGGCAAGCCACCTGAAAATCGCGGCCACCGATCTTGATCGTGACATCAGGCATTGGCGTCCACCTCCGTATTCGGGACCAAAGGCTCCAGCGCCGAAATCAGATCGTCGATCTGCGCCGCTTCGGCCGACCGCAGGGCCCGCAGGGCCTCAAGCTCGGTCACCATGGCCTTGTTCAGCAAATGCGGCTCGATCTGCCCCTCGGCCACGGCGTCTGTCACCGTCCGCAATTCCTCGCGGAGCGAAGCGACGGTCTTTTTCAACCGCTGCAGTTCCAGCCCCTGCACATCGACCTGACGCCGCAGCTTTTCATTCTCGGCCTGCAATTCGTCGCGCCCTGCGGCATCGCGGTCTTTCACGGCGCGCAGACGTTCCTGCAATTGCGCCGAGAGGATCTTTTCCTCGTCCAAAGCTTCGTTCAGACGCGCAATTTCGGCCTCGGCCACACCATCGGCAAGGCGGGCGACGGTTTCGGCCTCTTGTGTGGTTGCGGCGACCTTGGCGTGTTCCAGCCCCGCTTCGATCCGTGCCAGCGCCGCCGAAATCCGCCGTTCGAGTTCTGGGATATCGTCCATGCCCCCTCTTTTCTCCGCCACGCCCCGCAGAACCGACGGTTTTTTGTGCCAGACCTTGTCGGTCTGAGGTGTCGTCTTGCCAAGGTGCGAATCGCACGGCCCGGCGTCAAGAAACATAATAGCGAAAAGAATCCGGTTTATCCGCCCCTTATCCTTCAATGCCTTGCCGGCCACGCTTGATCTTGCTGGTGTTGATGATAAGCAACCCCAGAACCCTGCCATCCATTCGACGAGGACCAAGGCCTTGGACATCCAGACCCTGCGCGACCGCCACCCTGAACACTGGATGCGGGCGACCGCCATCCGCACTCTTGCCCTTGATGCCGTTGCGGCCGCCAACTCCGGCCATTCGGGCATGCCGATGGGCATGGCCGATGTGGCAACCGTGCTGTTTTCGAAACATCTGAAATTTGACGCCTCGGCCCCGCGTTGGCCCGACCGTGACCGGTTTATCCTGTCGGCCGGCCATGGCTCGATGTTGATCTATTCGCTGCTCTACCTCACTGGCTATGCCGATATGACACTGGAACAGGTCAAGAACTTCCGCCAGTGGGGCGCGATCACCGCGGGCCATCCGGAATATGGCCATGTCGAAGGCGTGGAAACCACCACCGGCCCGCTGGGTCAGGGCATTTCGAACGCTGTCGGTTTTGCTTTGGCCGAAGAGCATCTGCGCGCCCGTTGGGGGGCCAAGATTCAGGATCACTTCACCTATGTGATCGCAGGCGACGGCTGCCTGATGGAAGGCGTGAGCCAAGAAGCCATCGGTCTGGCTGGCAAACAGCAATTGTCGCGCCTGATCGTGTTGTGGGATGACAACGGCATCACCATCGACGGCAAGGTCTCGATTGCCGACGTGACCGACCAAAAGGCCCGTTTCGCCGCCAGCGGCTGGGATGTCTTTGAATGCGACGGCCACGACCCCGAAGCCATTGACGCGGCGATCACCGCCGCCAAGGCATCGCCGCGCCCGGCCATGATCGCCTGCAAGACCCATATCGCCATCGGCCATGCCGCTCAGGACACCTCGAAAGGTCATGGCGCCCTGACCGATGCGACCCAGCTTCAGGCCGCGAAAGACGCCTATGGCTGGACCGGCGGCCCGTTCGAAATTCCCGCCGACATCAAGTCGTGGTGGGAAGGCGTTGGCCGTCAGGGTGTTGAGGCCCGTCAGGCTTGGGAAGCCCGTCTGGCCGCCCTGCCGCAATCGAAACAGTCGGAATTCCTGCGCACCTTTGCAAACGAAGCCCCGGCCAAGCTGTCCTCCGTCATTCGCGCGCTGAAGAAAACCGCCGCCGAAGAGGCCCCGAAACTGGCGTCGCGTTCGGCGTCGGAAAAGGTGCTGACCGTCATCAACCCGGTGATGCAGGAAACCATCGGCGGCTCGGCCGACCTGACTGGGTCGAACAACACCAAGACCCCGGATCTGGGCGTGTTCTCGCCCGAAGATCGCAAGGGCCGCTATGTCAACTATGGCATCCGTGAACACGGTATGGCCGCCGCGATGAACGGGATGGCCCTGCACGGCGGCGTGCGCCCCTATGGCGGCACCTTCATGTGCTTTACCGACTATGCCCGCCCCTCGATGCGTCTGTCGGCGCTGATGGGTGTGCCCGTCGTCTATGTGATGACGCATGACTCCATCGGTCTGGGCGAAGATGGCCCGACCCACCAGCCGGTCGAACATCTGGCCATCAGCCGTTCGACCCCGAACACGCTGGTGTTCCGCCCGGCCGATCTGGTGGAAACCGCCGAATGCTGGGAAGTGGCCTTCAGCCAGACCTCGACCCCGTCGGTCATGGCGCTGAGCCGCCAGAACCTGGCTGCCGTGCGCAAGACCCACACCAACCAGAACCTCTCGGCGCGCGGCGCCTATGTTCTGGCCGAAGCGACCGGCAAGCGTCAGGTGATCCTGATGGCAACCGGCTCCGAGGTGGAAATCGCCATCAAGGCACGCGACCTGCTGGAGGCCGAAGGCATCGGCACCCGCGTCGTTTCGATGCCGTCGATGGAACTTTTCGCCCAGCAAGACGAAGCCTATCGCAAAAAGGTTCTGCCCGGTGGTGCCGTTCGTGTGGCCATCGAAGCCGGCGTGCGCATGGGGTGGGATCGCTGGCTGCTGGGCGAACGTGGCAAGGATGGCAAAGCCGATTTCGTTGGCATGTCGTCCTTTGGTGCCTCGGCCCCCTATCAGACCCTGTACAAGGAATTCGGCATCACCGCCGAGGCCACCGTGGAAAAGGTCAAGGCGCTGCTGTAATCACAGCGCCCCGCAATGCGAAAGGGCCGCCCGATGGGGCGGCCCTTTTTCGTTTCGGATCGACGCGTCTTTATGGATAGACCGTTTTAGATTTGCCGGGTTTGGGCATTGGCCCCGAATACAAAACAGCGATCGCGGCGGATCATCAACCACAGCGCCGTTCCCGGTTTTGGCAAGAACACCCCCGGCACGCTGGCGGTCAGGGTCGATCCATCAAAATCCATCCGGAATTCCACCAGACTTTCGCGACCCAGATAGCGCGCCCGCGCCACTGTGCCCCGTGCCGGCGTGCCGTCCTGCGGGGTCGGGTTCGGGCCGCGCCCCCCGCGATCAAAATCGATCTTCAGATGCTGCGGGCGGATCACAATCTCGACCTCGGCCCCTTCGGGGTGACCGGGGGTCAGAAAGGCCCCAAAGGGCGTTTCGGTCAAGGCCCCGTTCGTCTTGCCGCGGATCACGTTGATATCGCTGAAAAACGCCGCCGCCGCCTTGTCGACCGGGGCGTTGTAGATGTTATAGGGCGCGCCCTTTTGCACCATGACCCCGCGCCGCATCAGCACGATTTCATCGGCCATCCGCATCGCTTCATCTGGTTCATGGGTGACCAGAACCACCGCCGCCCCCTCTTCCTTCAGGATGTCCAGCGTGGTGTCGCGAATGCCATCGCGCAAGCGGTTGTCCAGCCCGGAAAACGGCTCGTCCATCAGCATCACCTTGGGGCGCGGGGCCAAGGCGCGGGCCAAGGCCACCCGCTGCTGTTCGCCCCCCGAAAGCTGATGCGGATGTTTCGCGCCATAGCCATGCAGATTGACGCGTTCCAGCAATTCATCGACCCGGCGGGCCTTGTCGGCCTTGGGGCCAGTCAGGCCAAAGGCCACGTTATCGGCCACCGTCAAATGCGGAAACAGGGCGAAATCCTGAAACATCAACCCGACCGACCGTTTTTCGGGCGGCAGATGGCGCGGGCCGTTGGCAACCTCCAGCCCGTCGATCACGATCCGCCCTTCGTCGGCGTGTTCGACCCCCGCGATCATGCGCAGCGTCGTCGATTTCCCACAGCCTGATGGGCCCAAAAGACAGGTCACCTGCCCCGCAGCCACTGAAAGCGAGATGCCGTCCACCACCTTTCGGCCCGAAAAGCTGCGGCTCAGGGTGTCAACGAAAAGGCGGGGGCTGCTTTGCGGCATGGTTACCTTACCATTTCTCTCAGGCATGCCCTAGCAGGCGCGGCGGCCGCGGGCAAGCCATTGAGACGGTCCCTCAGAGCGTGGAATTGATCGCCCCGCCATCAAGCAAGATGTTCTGCCCGACGATAAAGCCCGCATGTTGCGAACACAGAAACGCACAAGCCGCCCCGAATTCGGCAGCGGTTCCGTACCGCCCCGCCGGAATGGTGGCAGCCCTTTGGGCGCGGGCCTCTTCCATGGTGATGCCTTGGGCCTTGACCACCCCCCCATCCAGCGCAATCGCGCGGTCGGTGTCGTGGATGCCGGGCAACAGATTGTTGATCGTGACCCCATGCCCGGCCACCTGACGCGCGGTTCCGGCCACAAATCCAGTCAGCCCGGCCCGCGCGGAATTGGACAGGCCCAGTTGCGCAATCGGCGCCTTGACCGAACCCGAGGTGATATTGACCACCCGCCCCCATTTGCGCGCGATCATTCCGGGCAAAACCGCCTGCATCAGGGCAATCGGGGTCAGCATGTTGCCATCAAGGGCGCGGATGAAATCGTCACGATCCCAATCCGACCACATCCCGGGGGGTGGCCCGCCCGCATTGGTCACCAGAATATCCACATCGCCCGCTGCGGCCAAAACCTTGGCCCGGCCCTCGGCGGTGGTGATATCGGCGGCAACGGCCGTCACCGAAACGCCATGGGCGGCAGACAGCTCGGCCGCGGTTTTTTCCAAAGCCTCGGCCCCGCGCGCATTCAGAACCAACGACACCCCGGCCTGCGCCAAAGCCTCGGCGCAACCGCGACCCAAGCCCTTTGACGACGCACAAACCAAAGCCCGTTTGCCCAAGATGCCCAAATCCATCGCCTATCCTTCCGACCAAATTGAAACCGTTTGCTAACAGTCCTAGACTAAATCCAAAAGGCAACACCTGTCTTTGCCCTAAGTTTGACGCAAAATCCGGGCAATGAGCGGGAAAGCCCCTTTTCGGATTCTGTCAGCCATGTCTCAGACAGCTCTTGCCCCCCCCTCGAAGCCCTGGGCCGGGTCATGCCTGTCAGGTGTTTGATGCCGATGCGATCTATGTGATCCATGGCGTCAATTCGGGTGAGGGGTTGATGGGCCCGGATGAGGTGGTTCAGGGCGACATCTATGCGCTGGAGGAAGGGGCCGCCCCACAGCGGCTGGTCCTGCAACTCGGGCTTGAGCGGCAGGTCGTGGCTGAGGGAAGTCTGGTCGGCCGCATCGGTGAAACGGTGCGCTATGCCGCGCGCTATACGCTGATGTCCTCGGACGGCGACAAGATCGAACTGGTTCTGATCACGCTGGACCAGGGCGGCAGCTATGCCCTGCCCCTGTCGCCCATGTCGACACAACTGGATTACACCTTGGTCGCGATCGAAGAGTCGCCCGAAGCGGCCCCCCTGTCCGACCTGCTCTGCGTCTCATTTGCCCGAGGGACGATGATCACCCTAGCCGGCGGACGGCAGGTCCCGATTGAGGGGTTGACGGCGGGGGATCGGGTACTGACCCGGGACCATGGGCCGCAACCGGTGCGCTGGCTGGGTCGGGCCACGGTGCGCGCCGTTGGGGCCTTTGCGCCGATCATCAT
>JALQUQ010000175.1:0-5534 GCA_023263735.1 Paracoccaceae bacterium
GCTCCACCGCGCTTGCGGTGGCTGGCGGCAAGTTTTGGCGGCTGCCCCATGTGTGACGGATGCCAAATTCGATCCTGACGCCAAGCAGCTTGACCCAGACCTTGCCATCGATGCAAAAGGTGTTCGGACCGCGCAGCGTGAGCGCAAAGAAAAGCCCGGCCTTGACGTCGCCATCGACAAGGATCGACAGGCCACCGGCAAGATCGGCAATGAATTCAAACGGGTTAAAGGTGATCAGGGCGTCAAAGCTGATAAACCCTTCGGCGGCGACCTGCCCCACCAACGGCACCTTTGGGCCCTTGGCGAAAAGGTCGGCGCGGGCCCCGAACTGCAAGGAATTTGCGGTGATCGCCTGATAGGCCGAAAACGTCAGTTTCGGATTGTTGCCGCCAAAGGAGATCGACAGGCGCCGCAGGTCGGGCAGGTTTGCAGGCTTTGGATAGCGCGGATTCAATCCGCCAAAACTGGCGATATGGGTGATGCCGGGGCCCCAGCCCGTGCGGATCGCGGTGTCGCCCGTAATCGTAAAGCTCAGCACGCGCGACCCTTCTAGGCTGGCGTCAAAGCTGATCGTGCCCGCGGCAAAGTCGATCTCGCCAAAAAAGCTTAGCGTCAGCGAGATCAGCGCGACATCGGGGTTGGGCAGGATCGACGACAGGCCGCCAAGGATAAGCACCCGAACCTCGGCACCGACCTCGATCACCACGCCCAACGTGATGTTGACAAGCGCGGGCTGGCCCCAACTGATGCGGGCGACCGGGCCGATGAAATGCTGCCCTTCGCGCGCGGGCAAGACCGCCGCCATATCCGCAAGGATCGAGGAGGCCGAGGCAATCGGATCGGCGGGGAAGATCAGATTGTCCATTCGCCCGGCGAAAAGCACCTCGCGCAGGGCATCGGTATCCACCGTGCGGTTCAGCCCCAGCATGCCGCCCAGCCCGGTCAGGAAAAAGCCATAGGGCAGTGGCAGGCTGAATTCGCCAAAGATCGACGCCGCAAGCGAAAAGCCCGGCCGCCCGCCGGGCAGTTCGGTGTTCAGGATCGCAAAGGCCGAAAAGCCCAGACTTTCGAACCGCAGCGCCAAGGCACCGCGATATTCGCTGCCGTCAACGCTAACATAACCACCCCCCTCGATGGCAGGCAAATCAAGTGCCAGCGCATAGCCGGATGGGGGCACAAACCCAAGCGCAAGATCAAACGGGCCGATCATGCCCGCCCCACCCGCCGCGGGCACCAGCGCCACCTCGACCCCCACGCGTTCGACCGCCGCGAAAATCGGGCCGATGGTCGCCGATCCCGAAAGAAGCGCGCTCAGCGCCAGACCGCCGCCCGCCTCGGGCTCTAACGCAATCTCGACGCGGCCAAGATGGATCGGGCCAAGATCGCGGTCGATCGGGATCACCGCCGACAACCCGCCGCTGCCCCCAATGGTCAGACCCGAGGCCGTGCCATAGTCAATCTCAAGATCGACCTCGGCCCCAAGCCGCGCCCCGGCCAGCAACATGTCAAGCAACCCATCGCCCTCGCCCGGGGCAAGGGTAAAGGCCAGCCCCGACAGGGTCGCGCCCAAGCGGATTTCGGGCCCCCCGCCCGGGCCGGGACCAACGCCAAGGCGCGCGCCAAAGCCAGACAGCGCAATGCCGGTGCCGTCGGGCGGCCCCAAAAGCGGCCAGACACCGGGATCAGCGGGCGGCGTGCCGGTAAAGGCAAGCGTCACCGTCGGCGGGGCGGGCAAGTTGGCCTCAAAACTGACGCCTTCGGGCGCCACCCGCATCTCAAGCGCGAAACTTGCGTCCAACGCTCCGGTCATCGAAACCTGCCAGCCCGGCGCAATCGCCTGTTCGGCGGCAAGGGTTCCGTGGGCAAGGTTGGTCAGCAAAAGCGCATTCGGCGCGGCATTGGCACCAAACAGCGGGGCCGCGACCAGAGTCAGGTCATAGGCCCCTCCGGCAGGATGCCGCCCCCGCATCAAGGGCAGCATCAATTGATTGGCCAGCGCACCGGGGGGCAGACCGCCCGGCATATGCGCCGCGATGATCGACGGATCAAGTCGGGTGAACTCTGCCCCGATCCCGGCCGAGGCCGCCAGTCGGCGCATGGTTTCCAGAAAGCGCTGTGCCGCAAAGCCCCGGCCGCTGTCCCCCGGCTTGGCCGCGCCGCCCCAGCGGTAAACCTCGCGCAGGTGCTGGATCGGGTCAGCGATCAACGCCGCAAAGGCATCCCAATGCACCACGCGCCGCCGCCATTCCCGGCGCAGGGGGCCAGCGGCGGGCAGATCGACGATCTCGATCACCCCAAGCGCAGTGGCGATGGCATGAAGCTGCGGATGCGACACGGCAAGATGGTCGTACACCAGCAAGTCCGGCAGGTCGCGGGCAAGGCTTTGCCAGATTTCGTCCCGTGCCAAAGCGGCGGGCATGGCCGGCGCGCCCGGCCCCTCCAGCGCAGAAAACCCACGCGCGATGTCGGTCAGCGCGCCGCCCAGTGCAAGGATTTCGTCAAGGTCAAGGTCGTCTCCGGCCTTGATGCGTGCAGCCAGCGCCTGCAATCCGGCGATGGCATCGGCAATTTCGGCAAGAAGATCGGCAAAGTCGCGATAGGGCCCGTTGGCGTCAAGCAAGGACTGGGCCGCTGCGTCAAGCTCGACCCGCCAGCCCAGATCTTCCAGCAGGGTCAGGAATTCGTCAGGGTCGCCCAAGGCCGCGGCCAGCGGGTCAAGCGCCTCGACAAGATCGGCAAGGATCGCGGACAGCGCGTCAGCCATCAAGACCCCTCCTGTTCGGCGACCTGCCGCAAGGCGGCCTCATAGTCGCGAATATACTGTGCCCGCGTCACCGACGGGTGATAGTTGGTCATCATCGTTTCATTCAGCACCTGAACCGGAAGGGTGCTGTCTGGATTGCCCGGGATAAAGGCCTCATAGCGGATCACTTCGGCCAAACCGCGGGCATCGTATTTCTCGACCGTGACGCGAATATAGACCTGCTTGTGCCGGTCATAGAGATAGCGCACCAGTTCCTCGTAATAGGCGAAATGGCTGCGGTTCATCCGCGATGACAACGGGATCAGGTTCTTGTCGGTGGTCGGGAAGCCAAAACTATGTGCGCCAAGGTGGCTGCCGTCGAAATCGGGATAGCGCCAAAGGGCCTGATTGTTGGGGTCTCTGGGGTCGAAATAGCGGTTGTTGGCCCTGTCAAAATTGACCCTCAGGTCAGGGTCGGCGGCGATGAAATCGGCAACCACCTTGCGTTGGGCGGCAAAGTGGGCCGGGCCGCGCGGCGGCTGGCCCATCCGCACCCACCCCTCGACCGTGCCCGGCTTGTCGGGCCACGGCGGGCGACCGTGGCGCGCCGTGATCATCCGGGTATTGGGCCGGCCAATATCGCCCCAGCCCAAAAGGCCAAAAGAAAGCCAGCCACCTTTGGCATGGGGATAGTTCGGACTGGCCGAGGTAAAGCCAAGGTCGGCATGGGTCAGCCCTGATCCCACCGGCAAGGGGGGCGCGGTCGGCCCCTGCGCACTGGAATTGGCGGCGCGGTGGAACTCCCATCGGTTCTTGACCGCCAAGGCATTGCTGCGGGCATAGATCAGATCGGTGCGCAGCGTATCGTTCACCGCATCAAGCAAACGGCGCCATTCGCCCTCATCCACGATATAGCGCGACAGGATGACGGGAAATTCCGCCTCCCACTTCTTGCCCGGCATGAACATGGTCTGCAACACCTGTTCAAGTTCGCCGTCCGGCGCGTTGATCCTGCCAAGCAGCAAGATCACATCGCGGTCATGCTTGCGCCCGATATAGCGGCGCAGAAAGGCGCGAAACCGCGCCGCGTCGGGGTGGGCGGCTGTGGCCAGCAGGGCAAAACCGCGCAGAAAGGCCGCGGAATCGGCATGTGCCATGGTGGCGGTCGGGTTGAAGGCGTCGATTTCCAGCAAAAGTGCCGCAAGATGGCGCTGTTCTGGCGAATTCGGAAAGAACCGCCGCATCGCCCGCCGTGCCGATTTCATGCCATCAAGGATCATCGGCTGCCCGCCATCTTTGGAACAGCCGCGTTCAACACGCTGTCGCTCATCAACTGATCAAGCTGCAACCGCCATTGTTCGTAAAGCTTTTGAATCCACTCGGATTCGTCCAGACCGGGGTGCGGGGCGCCATGCGGTTCGGGCCCGCCGGTGTGACCGGCACTGGCGCGGGTGGGGCGAAAGCCGTTTGGGGCGTCATCAAAAACCCCGGTCGTGGCCAGAACCTGATCGATGAACGTATCAAGGTCGAGACCAAGGTTGGTCATGGCATTGCGGGCCAGCGCAATTTCGGCCGCCGTGTCGGTCACCGCGCCCGCGCCGCGCAGCGAGGTTCCCAGATCGTCAAGCCACCGCCGCCCCGGCGCGATCAAGGCGCGCCGCACCGCCCCACGGGCCACGCTGACCAGCGGCGCAAAGACATAGGCCTCGAACAGAAAAGAGATGATCTCTTCCAGCACAAGCGGGCCCAACAGCCGCCCCAATTCATAGATATATGTCACCGGATTGGTGATCGCCCCAAGGCGGCGGATCTCGGTCAGCGCCGAGGCACCGAGCGCAAAGCCCATCTCATAAAAAAGTTGCTGCGGTTCCGTCGACAGGATCGTGGTCAGCGCTTGGGTCACGGCGTCGACGAATTTCAACGGGTCGGCAATGATATCGGCCAGTTGGGCGGCGCCGTTGTAAAGGTATTCGCCCATGCCCACCACAAGACCGCCAAGAAAGATCGGCGGAAAGGCAAAGCCCACCGGCAGGGAGTCGACCTGGTTGCGAAACAGCGCGACAAGTTCGCCTTTCAGCCCGGCCTCAAAGCCCGCGTTGGCGGTAATCCCATCGCCAAAGCCTTCGCAAAACCGGATCATCGCGCGGGAGGGGGACTTGCTCCAGCGGCCGTAATACAGAAAACGGTCGGCAGCCGTCAGCCCGATCCCCATCTTGAGCCAAGCGTCATAGAGGACGTTTTCCTGCACCGTGCCCGTGGCCGCGAACAACCCGCGCGCGGCACTGGCGGCGGCATCCGCATGGTCGCGCGCCTCAAGCACCGGTTTGGTGCTGGAGAGCGTGGTCTGAAAACTGTGGTTGTTGGCAATCGCGCGCAACCGTGCCGCCATCCCGCCCGCCCTGACGGTGGGCAGGGCATCATATTCCGGCGGCAGCGGACTGCCCCGCATGGCGGCCAGTTCAAGGCGGATCGTGCGTTCGTCAAAGGCCGTTGCCACCGACGACCCAAGGATCAGGCTCTTTGCGATCATCAGAAAATCCATCTCGATCGCAAGGAGTTGCCGACGGGCCTCGGGCCGATTGATGGACCAGTTCGCCACGAACATCTGGATTGCAAACTGGGTGGGGATCAGTTCCGGCGTGCGCGCCTCGATCCCGTCCATGGCCAGTCCGGGGGGCGGCAACAGGCTGTCGCATTCAAAGCGGATGAAATCGCGCCCGATCAACTGATCGATCAACGACAAGACGCTGCCGTTCTGCAAGGCCACCATATCGGGCGGCGGGTCGCCGTT
>JALQUQ010000175.1:5544-5846 GCA_023263735.1 Paracoccaceae bacterium
TTGAATCCCGTCGTAAAAGGTGGCGATCTCTTTGTGGTCAGCCTCAAGCGCGCGATGCAAGGCGCGGATGTGCGCCTTGGCATTCGTCTCGCGCAGCTCCCACTCGGAACGCGCAACTTGTTCGATCAAGCCGTTTTCCGCAGCGCGCTGCGCGATGCCAACCTCAAGCCGTTCGATCAAGGGAGGCACGACCATGACACTCTTGCCATCGACCGAAATTTGACGGCCAAAGATTTCTTCAATCAGGAATGTCTCGAGTTTGCGCGGCCCATCCGTGGCGTTGCCTAGGCGGCTCATTTGAC
>JALQUQ010000176.1 GCA_023263735.1 Paracoccaceae bacterium
GACCGAGGCGATCACCGGGATCGATCTGGTCGAATGGCAGTTGCGTGTTGCGGCGGGCGAGCCCCTTCCAGCCCGTCAGGACGATCTGTCGATCCGTGGTCATGCGTTCGAGGCGCGGCTTTATGCCGAGGATGTTCCCGCTGGCTTTTTGCCGGCGACGGGGCGGCTGGCCCATCTGGCCTTTGCCGCGGGGGTGCGGGCCGACACGGGGGTTCGGACGGGGGATGTCATCTCGCCGTGGTACGATCCGATGATCGCCAAAATCATCACGCATGGGCCGACGCGGGCCGTGGCCTTGGCGAAACTGCGCCGCGCGCTCGAGGAAACGCAGGTGGCGGGCACGGTGACCAACCTGTCATTTCTGGGGGCCTTGTCGCGCCACACGGGCTTTGCGGCGGGGCAGGTGGATACCGGGTTGATCGACCGCGATCTGGCCCAGTTGATCGCCCCCACCGTGTCAGAGGCCGAGGATCTGGCCATGGTGGCCACGGCCGTGCTGACAGCGGCGCAATTGCCTGACGATCCCTTGGCCGGGTTTACGCTTTGGTCGCCCCTGCGCCACAGCCTTGGTTTGCAGCGGGGAGAAGAGGTGATCGCGGCCAATCTTGCCATGACATCGGCCGGATCGGCGATGGTGGAGATTGCGGGGCAAAGGGTCGCGGCCACAAGGTCCGGCCGGGCTTGGTCGGGTTTCGGCGGCAAAGCCCCTGCCGACCATCGAGGCGCAGGGCATTCACGTTTTTGCCCCCGGGCAAACGGCCAGTTTCCACCGGATCGATCCGCTGGACCGCACCAGTGCCGCGGGCGTGGGGGGGGATGTCACGCTGGCGCCCATGCCCGGCCTTGTCCGCCGGGTCGAGGTGGCGGCAGGCCAACAGGTGACCTTGGGCGATCCGCTGGTGGTTCTTGAGGCGATGAAGATGGAGCACACCCTGCGCGCCGCCCGCGATGGGGTTGTGGCCGAAGTTCTGGTGGCGGCGGGCGATCAGATCGAGGCCGGGGCCGCCCTGATCCGGTTGGAGGCAGACGCATGATTATCCTGCACCACGTCGCTCAGGCCCGGAGTTTTCGCATCTTGTGGCTGTGCGAGGAGGCGGGCTTGCCCTGCACCCTGCGTCACCACAGCTTTTTCGACAAATCCCTGCGCAGCCCCGAATTTCTGGCCCTGTCGCCCGCCGGGCGCGTGCCTGCGGTCGAGATTGAGGGGCAGGTGATGTTTGAAAGCGGCGCGATCCTTGAATATCTGGCGGAAACCCGAGCCCCGGGCCTGAACCGCCCGGCGGGCGATCCGGATCGCATCCGCTATCTGGAATGGCTGCATTTTGCGGAAACGGCGGCGGTTTCGCTGGCGATCCTGACCCAGCATCACATCGTTTTGCGCCAAGATCACATGCGTAGCCCGACCGTGATGAAGCTTGAGGCGAAGCGGCTGGAAAAATCGCTGATCGCAGCCGCCCGGGCGCGACGCGGTGACGGGGTGTGCGGGGCGTTTTCTGCCGCCGATGTGGCCTTGGGCTATGCGCTGCACATCGGGCGGCGGTTCATCCGGTTTGACGATCCGGCCCTGCAAGACTGGGATCGCGCCCTGCAAGCCCGCCCGGCGTTTCAGGCGGCGTTGGCCAAGGACGGAGTGCCGCAGATCTACACCAAGGATTTCTACGAGGCCCCGGATGTCTGATGTCGTCGAGATCGTCGAGGTGGGCCCGCGCGACGGGTTGCAGAACGAAAAGCGGCTGATCTCGACCGCCGACAAGGTTGCCCTGATCGAGATGCTGGCGGCAAGCGGTCTTTGCCGGATCGAGGCGACCAGTTTCGTCAGCCCGAAATGGGTGCCGCAGATGGCCGATGCCGCCGAGGTGATGGCGCGGGTGCCCCGGCGACCGGGCCTGCGCTATTCGGTCTTGACGCCCAATCTAAAGGGATATGAGGCGGCGCGGGCGGCGGGTGCCGACGAAGTCGCGATTTTCGTGGCGGCGTCCGAGGCGTTTTCGCGCGCCAATCTGAACGCGACCATTGCCGAAAGTCTGGAGCGCCTGCGCCCGGTTGCCGAGGCGGCGGCGGCGGATGGGGTCGCGTTGCGCGGCTATGTTTCGGTGGTCACCGATTGCCCGTTTGAGGGGGAGGTCGCGCCGCAAGAGGTGGCGCGGGTGGTCAACGCGCTGTGGGCGCTTGGCTGCCGGGAAATCAGCTTGGGCGAAACGCTGGGCCGTGGACAACCCGCCCGCGTGGCCGAGATGCTGAAAGCGGTGGTGCAAGTGGTGCCACCCGCCCAATTGGCCGGGCATTTCCACGATACGGGGGGACAGGCGCTGCGAAACATCGATGTCGCGCTGGAGGCGGGGCTGCGCATCTTTGACGCCGCGGCCGGGGGATTGGGCGGCTGCCCCTATGCGCCGGGCGCGGCGGGCAATGTGGCAACCGAACGGGTCGCCGATCATCTGCGGCGGGCGGGATTTGACACCGGCTTGAACGCCGAACTGTTGGGCAAGGCCGCAGCCTTTGCCCTCGGGCTGAAGGGGACGCCATGACCTTTGAAACGCTGGACATCGCGGTGGATGACGCGGGCATCGTTTCGCTGCGCCTGAACCGGCCGGAAAAGCGCAATGCGCTGTCTGCCACCCTGATCCACGAGCTGACCGCTTTTGCCGCGATGGCGGCCCCCCGTCGGGATTGGCGCGCCGTGATCCTTTCAGGCGCGGGGGCCCATTTCTGTGCCGGGGGCGATCTGGGATGGATGCAACAACAAATGGCCGCCGACCGTGCCACCCGCATGACCGAGGCCCGCAAACTGGCCATGATGCTGAAAGCCCTGAACGAACTGCCCCAACCCTTGATCGGCGCGGTGCATGGCGGGGCCTTTGGCGGGGGCGTGGGGTTATGCGCGGTCTGCGACTTTGTGGTTGCGGCCAGAACGGCGCAATTCGGTTTGACCGAAACCCGTCTGGGGCTGATCCCTGCAACGATTGGCCCCTATGTGACCGCCCGGCTGGGAGAGGGGATGACGCGGCGGGTTTTCATGTCGGGCCGCATCTTTGGCGCGGATGAGGCGCGCGATCTGTCGCTGGTTGCCCAAGTGGTCGATCCCGATCAGGTGATGCCCGCCGCTCTTGTCGAAGCGCGCGCCTATCTGGCGACCGGGCCGAATGCCGTGGCGGCGGCCAAGGCGCTGGCCCGAAAACTGGGGGGAGGGGCGACCGATCAGGCGGTGGATGCAAGCATCGCCGCCTTGGCCGATGTCTGGGAAACCGCAGAGGCCCGCGCCGGTGTTGCCGCATTTTTCGACCGACGACCGGCCCCTTGGGTGCGGCAATAGGCCATAGGCGCAGACGTCAGGGCCGCCCGGAAATAGCGCTTGCCGCTTGCAGGGGCTTGGGGTTCTATGCCGCAAGATCGAGAGGCATGATGAAACCCATTTCCAAAACATTGATTGCGATCGTGGCCTTGTTTCCCGCAGAATTGCGCGCCGAAGAGGTGACGGTTTATGCCGCCGCCTCATTGCAGACGGCACTGGATCAGGTGGCGCAGGTCTTTACCGCCGAAACCGGTCATCCGGTTGTGATCAGCTATGCTGGGTCGGGCGCCTTGGCCAAGCAGATCCTGAATGGTGCCCCGGCCGATATTTTTCTGTCAGCCGCCCCCGAATGGATGGATGCCGTAGAAGCGGGGCAACTGGTCGTCCCGGGCACCCGTTCGGATCTGTGGGGCAATGATCTGGTGTTGATTGCCCATGGGGCCGATCAACCCGCCGTCGATCTGTCAAAGCCCGAGGATGTGCTGGGCCGGTTGGGGGATCGCCCGCTGTCGATGGCGCTGATCGAGGCTGTGCCCGCTGGCAGCTATGGCAAAGCGGCGCTGGATCACCTTGGGCTGTGGGAAACCGTCAAGGACCGGGTGGTTCAATCCGACAACGTGCGCGCCGCGCTGAATTTCGTCGTCTTGGGGGAAAGCCGTTTGGGCATTGTCTATGCCACGGATGCCCATGCCAGCCCCGAGGTTTCCGTGGTGGCGACGTTCCCCGAAACGTCGCACCCGCCGATCCTCTATCCTGCGGCGCTTTTGACGGGGGCCAAGGACGAAGCGGATGGGGCGTTCCTGACCTATTTGTCCTCTCCGGCGGCCAAGGCCCTGTTCGCGGCCCAAGGGTTCAAGACCGGAGGCTAGGCATTGGAGGCACTGACCCCGGCAGAATGGGCCGCGCTGGGCCTGAGCCTGAAGGTGGCGGGCTGGGCCGTGGCCGGGGCGCTGGTGCCGGGGATCATCGTGGCTTGGGCGCTGGCGCGGGGGGCGTTCTATGGGCGGAACCTGCTGAACGGTCTGGTGCATTTGCCGCTGATCTTGCCGCCGGTGGTGACGGGCTATGTTCTGCTGCTGGGCTTTGGGCGGCAGGGTCCGCTGGGGCGCTGGTTGGAAGACATGTTCGGCATCGTGGTCGCCTTTCGTTGGACGGGGGCGGCCGTGGCGGCGGCGGTGATGGCCTTTCCCCTTTTGGTGCGCGCGATCCGTCTGGCGATCGAGGCGGTCGATCCCCGTCTGGAAGAGGCCGCCGCCACCTTGGGCGCGCCGCGCGCCATGGTGTTTCTGACGGTGACCCTGCCCTTGATCGTGCCGGGCATTCTGGCGGGTCTGATCTTGGCCTTTGCCAAGGCGATGGGGGAATTCGGGGCCACCATCACCTTTGTGTCGAACATTCCGGGGCAAACCCAGACCTTGCCCCTTGCCATTCATTCGGCGCTGCAACAGCCGGGCGGAGAGGGGGCGGCGCTGCGCCTGTCCTTGATCGCGACGGCGGTGGCGATGATCGCGCTTTTGGCCTCCGAAGGGGTGTCGCGGGCGGTGGCCCGCAGGATCGGGGCCAAATGAGCCTGACGATTGATCTTTGCCATGATCTGCCCGGCCTGTCGCTGAACGTGCGGTTTGATGCGCCAGCCGGGATCACGGCGCTGTTCGGGCGGTCGGGGGCGGGCAAGACATCGGTGGTGCAGGCCGTTGCGGGGCTTTTGCGACCCGACGCGGCGCGGATTGCGGTGGATGACTGGGTTCTGACCGATACGGCGCGGGGGATCAATCTGCCGCCCCATCGCCGCAAGATCGGCTATGTGTTTCAGGATGCCCGGTTGTTTCCGCATCTGACCGTGCGGCAGAACCTGACCTATGGGCGCTGGTTCCATCGGGGGGCGGGGCGCTCCGATTTTGACCAGATCGTCGAACTGCTGGGGCTGGAGCCTGTCTTGGCGCGACGTCCACAACGGTTGTCGGGCGGTGAAAAAAGCCGGGTCGCCTTGGGCCGGGCGATCTTGTCCGAGCCGCGGTTTCTGTTGCTGGACGAACCCATGGCCGCGCTGGACGAAGGCCGCAAACAAGAGGTGCTGCCCTATCTGGAGCGTTTACGCGACGATCTGGGCATTCCGATGCTCTATGTCAGCCATTCGATGGCCGAGGTCGCGCGTCTGGCCACGACGATGGTGTTGATCGATGCGGGCAAAGTGGTTGCGTCGGGTCCGGTGGCCGAGGTGCTGGCCAATCCGCAGACGGCGCCGTTGCTGGGGCTGCGCGAGGCTGGGGCCCTCTTGCACGCCCCGATCGCCGCGCATGAGGGCGATGGGCTGACGCGGCTGGCGCTTTCGGCGGGATCGTTGTTCTTGCCTCAGGTGCGGGGGCGCGTGGGCGACCATTTGCGGCTGAGGATTCTGGCGCAGGATGTGATGATCGCCGTCGCCCGACCCACAGGCATTTCGGCCCTGAACATCCTGACCGCCACGGTGGCCGAGGTGCGGCTGGGTGCCGGGCCGGGGGCGATGGTCC
>JALQUQ010000177.1 GCA_023263735.1 Paracoccaceae bacterium
GGGCCTGCACGCACATCTCGAAACCCTTGTCGGTCTGGAAACCCTTGATGACCGGGGTCAGGAGCGAGATCAGCCCTTCGGCCGCCGCGTCGCCGGTCTTGTGGGCGCGGTCGATGAGATAGGCGCACCAAACGGTCAGCGCGCGGGCGCCTTCGACAAAGCTCTTCTGGTCCATCAGGTTGCGGCGGATATCGGGGTGGACGATCAGTGGATCGGCAGGGCCATCGGGGTTTTCCACGCCGGTCACGGCGCGGATTGCCGTCGCCCGGGGTTCGGTGGTGATGTCGCCCGAAACGCTGAGCATGATCACCTCTGGTCAGGCCAAAAAGGGCGATGTGTTGGGCGTTGCCCGTCTGGCCGGGATCATGGGGGCGAAAAAGACCGCCGATCTGATCCCCCTGTGCCACCCGCTACCGATCACCAAGGTTGCGCTGGAGCTGATCCCCGATCCCGAATTGCCGGGCATCATCGTCGAGGCGACGGTCAAGACCGGCGGGCAGACCGGGGTCGAGATGGAGGCGCTGACAGCCGTTTCCGTGGCCTGTCTGACGATTTACGACATGGTCAAGGCGGTTGAAAAATCAATGCGTATCGAAGGGATCAGGCTCGTGCTGAAAGACGGCGGCAAATCGGGCCGGTTCGAGGCATCTGAATGATTTCGGTGGCCGAAGCCCTTGGGCGCTCTTTGGCGCTGGTCAGCCCGCTTGCGGTTGAAGAGGTGCCCCTGCGCCACGCTTTGGGGCGCTATATGCCCGAACCGGCGACCGCCACGCGCAACCAGCCGCCCTTTGATGCCTCGGCCATGGATGGCTATGCTGTGCAGGGCAATCCGGCAGAGGGCGACAGCTTTACCGTGGTCGGTGAGGCCGGGGCCGGGCATGGCTGGGCCGGGACGCTGGGCCCGAATGAGGCCTGTCGCATCTTTACCGGGGCCCCCCTGCCCGCAGGGGCCACCCGCGTCGTGATCCAGGAAGACGTGATCCGCAGCGGCGACCGCATCACCTTGCGCCCGAATGCCGATGTGGGCCCGCATATTCGCCCCGCCGGGCAGGATTTCCGGGCAGGCGATCAGCTTTCGCCCCGGATGTTGACGGCGAATGATCTGGCGCTGCTTGCGTCGATGAATATCCCCATGGTGCGCGTGACCCGTCGGCCTGTGGTTGCCATCATCGCCACCGGGGATGAACTGGTCATGCCGGGCGAGGTTCCGGGCCCCGATCAGATCATCGTTTCGAATTCCTTTGCCCTGATGGCGCTTTGTGAAAGCCTTGGGGCCAAGGTTCGCCTTTTGCCCATCGCCCGCGATAACGAAGCCAGTCTGCGCACCGTCTTTGGCCTTGCGGGTGATGCCGATTTGATCCTGACCACGGGCGGGGCCTCGGTCGGGGATCATGATCTGGTTGGCCAAGTCGCCATCGATCTGGGGATGGAGCAGAGCTTTTGGAAAATCGCGATGCGCCCCGGAAAACCGTTGATGGCGGGGCGTTTGGGGGGCCGCGCCATGCTGGGTCTGCCCGGAAATCCGGTGTCATCCATCGTTTGCGCCCATCTGTTCGCCCTGCCGATGATCCGCCGCATGCTGGGAATTGCGGCCGAAAATGCGGGCCCCGCCCCCTTGCGCGCCCGCTTGACCGAGGCGATTGCCGCCAACGGACCCCGCACGCATTACATGCGGTCGTCCCTGACACCAACCGCCGACGGATTGCCCCTGATCACCCCCGACAAACGTCAGGACAGTTCACTTTTGTCGGTTCTGGCGCGTTCGGGTGCCCTGCTCATTCACCCCGCGAATGCCGAGGCCGTGCCCGCGGGAACCGTGGTTGACTATCTGCCGCTTTAGCCACCGAATCGGTTTTTTCTTGACACAAAACGGGAACACGTGCAGAACATCGTGTTAACGAACCAACCCGGAGTGTCTGATGCTGACCCGCAAGCAACTGGAACTGCTGGATTTCATCAAGTCCCGGATGGACAAGGACGGCGTGCCGCCGTCTTTCGATGAAATGAAGGAGGCGTTGGATCTGCGCTCCAAATCCGGCATCCATCGTTTGATCACCGCATTGGAAGAGCGGGGGTTCATCCGCCGTCTGGCCCATCGGGCGCGGGCGCTGGAAATCATCAAACTTCCCGAGGCGATGGAGGGCAAGAGCTTTACCCCCCGGGTGATCGAAGGGGATCGCCCCGCCGCGCCGCCGCCACGGGCCGCGATGAATGTGACCCCCGTCCATGCCTTGGAACTTCCTGTCATGGGCCGGATTGCGGCCGGCGTTCCGATTGAGGCGATCAGCGAAGTGTCGCATCACATCGCCGTTCCGGGGTCGATGCTGTCGGGGCGCGGCAACCACTATGCGCTGGAGGTCAAGGGCGACTCGATGATCGAGGCCGGGATCAATGATGGCGATATCGTTGTGATCCGCGAACAAATGACGGCCGAAAATGGCGATATCGTCGTGGCTTTGGTTGATGGGCTTGAGGCGACGTTAAAGCGGTTCCGGCGCAAGAACGGCATGATCGCGCTGGAGGCGGCCAACCCCGCCTATGAAACCCGGGTGTTCCCCGATCATCTGGTCAAGGTGCAGGGGCGTCTGGTCGGGTTGATCCGGTCTTATTGACCACCGGGCTGCACCCCAGCGGCCAACCGTGTTGCCCCCCGGGCGCGCAAGACGCCGGTCAGGGGGGCTGCCGATTTGCTGGGGATCGCCCACGCCCGGCCGCTGGGGGCATTTGGCACGATCTGCAGGCCCGTTGCATCGCCCATCAGATACAGCGCCACCCCACCACTGGCCGCCAACCGGGTTTCGTCAAACACCGTGCAGCCTGCGGGCGGGTCGGGGATTGGCGCAGAAACCACCACCAGATCATAGGTTTGGCAGGCGGCGGCGATCTTTTCCGCCGCACCTTTCCCTTTCAGGGCAAGCCCGGTCAGGGGGCCGATGCGAAACCGCCGCTCGCCCATGGGCCCGACAAAGCCCGCGCGCTCGGCGGCCACGGCCTGTGGCGCCAGATCGCCGTCATTTTCCAGCCAAGCCCGCGCCTCAAACCCATTTCCCCGGGGGGCCGACAGGGCCCGCTCCCCCTTCCAAATGACCCCCACAAGGCCACCATCGGCCGAAATCAGGGCAACAGGGCGTGGCGATGTGACCCAGACCGCGACGCCCAACGCCATGGCTGGCACCGACAGGGCGCGCAGCGCCCCCGGCATCAGGATCAGCCACGTCCCCCCCAAGGTGATCAGAACCAAGGCAAAAGGCCCGGGCGCCGGAATGGCCGTGACCGACCCCGACCAGCCCGAAACCCAATGCGCCACGAACAAAATCCATGCCGCACCCCGCTCCATCACCCACAGCGGCAGGGCCTGCAGGCCGAAAAGCCCCGCCAGCGCCGCAATCGCCCCCGCCGGCATGACGACCGCCCCCATCACGGGCACCGTCAGCAGATTGGCGATCAGCCCGTATTCGGCAAACCGGTTGAAATGCGCCGCCGCATAGGGCGCCGTGGCAAAACCGCCGATCAGGCTGGAGGCGATCAGCATGACCAGCGCCACCCCCCATATCGGCAATCGCCGCCGCATCGCCCCCCGTTCCATCGCGCGAAAGCCCGCCACCAGCGCCGCCGTGGCGGCAAAAGACATCTGAAATCCCGGCTCCAGCAGACTTTCGGGAAAGACCAACAGCAGCAACGCGCCCGACAGCGCCAGACTGCGCAGGCTGATCGCGCGCCGGTCGAGCAGGATCGCCCCCAGAAACACGCTTACTGTCAGAAACGCCCGCTCGGTCGCGACGTTCGAGCCGGACAGCGCAAGATAGAACGCGGCCACCCCGAACGAGGCGACAGCCGCCACCTTTTTGGTATTCACCCGCAAAGCCACCCACGGGATCAACGCCAAACCATTGCGGAACATGGCGAACACAAAGCTGATCAGAAAGGCAAGGTTCATCCCCGAAATGGCCAGCAAATGCGCAAGCGAGGAATCGCGCAGGTCTTGGACCGTGGATTGCGCGATCCCCGACCGGTCGCCGGTCATGGCCCCAGCCGCAAAGGCCCCGGCCTGACTGGGCATGGCCGCCATCATCGATTGGGACAGGTGGCTGCGCAGGCGGTCGATCCCGCGTTGATATCCCTGCGGCTCTTCCCACAACACGGGGGGGATCGTCGTATAGCCAAGCGCCCCGAGCCCATCGAAAAAGGCCATGCGGCGAAAGTCGAATCCCCCCGGCTCGGTCGGGCCTTGGGGGGCGGACAGATGGGCGGTGAACAACACCACCTGCCCCGCTGCCGGAAGATGGCCCGCGATCTTTGACCGCAATGAGATCCGCACCCGATCAGGGGTGCGCGCGGCGGGCACCCGGTCCAGCCGCACCTGATCAAGCGTGACGCGCAAGGCATCGGTTTGACTGCGATCAAGGTCGACCACCCGGCCAATGACCGGGCCATAATACCGGAAATCAATCACCGGCGCCTCGACCACCCAAAGCCGAAGACCGCAGGCCAGAAACCCGGCGATCACACATAAAAGGGCGGACAGCGGCACCTGCGCGCGTTCGGGCCCCCAAAGCCGCAGCCCCAGCGACACCACGAAAAGCCCGCCGAGCAGGGCGTAGTGGAGGGGCGGCGGATCGTTGGGCAACTGGAACCAGATCCAGACGCCACACCCGATCAACACGGCCCCCCATGGGAAAAGTTCGGCCCGGGTCGGCTGGGACCACCCCTCCCGCCCAAAAAACCGCCAGAGACCCAACAATCCGACGGCCACCTTGTTTCCTGCTCCCTCAGGCCCTAGAACTCGCCTCAAACATCCGTTGATATGGTTTCCGAAAGGTTAATCGCCCCGATGACTCAGATCGTCACCCGCTTTGCCCCCTCGCCCACCGGTTATTTGCACATCGGTGGGGCGCGAACCGCTTTGTTCAACTGGCTGTTCGCCCGTGGGCGTGGCGGGAAATTCCTGTTGCGCATCGAGGATACCGACCGCGAACGGTCAACGCCTGCGGCGACCGAGGCGATCTTGCAAGGGTTGCGGTGGTTGGGGCTGGATTGGGACGGCGACGCCATCAGCCAGTTTGAACGCAAGGACCGCCATGCCGAAGTGGCGCATGAAATGCTGTCGCGCGGCACCGCCTACAAATGCTTTTCCACCCAAGAGGAAATCGCCGCCTTTCGGGCCGAACAGGAAGCCAAGGGCGCAAGCTATGCGGTGTTTCAAAGCCCGTGGCGCGATGTTGATGCGGCCAACCACCCCGATGCGCCCTATGTCATCCGCATGAAAGCCCCCCGCGATGGCGAAACGGTCATCGACGATCAGGTTCAGGGCAAGGTGACGGTGCGCAACGACCAGTTGGATGACATGATCGTTTTGCGGTCTGACGGGACGCCCACCTATATGCTGGCCGTGGTGGTCGATGACCATGACATGGGCGTGACCCATGTGATCCGGGGCGATGACCACCTGAACAACGCGGCCCGCCAGCAAATGGTCTATGACGCCATGGGCTGGCAGATTCCGGTCTGGGCGCATATTCCGCTGATCCATGGGCCCGATGGCAAAAAGCTGTCCAAACGTCACGGCGCAACCGCTGTTGGCGATTATCAGGCCCAGGGCTACCCGGCCTCGGGGATGCGGAACTATCTGACCCGCCTTGGCTGGGCCCGGGGCGATGCGGAAACCTTTACCACCGAAGAGGCGCTGACGATGTTCGGGCTGGAGGGAATTGGCCGCAGCCCGGCCCGTCTGGATTTCAAGAAATTGGAATCGACCTGCGGCTGGCACATTGCCCGCACCGACGATGCTGCATT
>JALQUQ010000178.1 GCA_023263735.1 Paracoccaceae bacterium
AAAAATGAACCAGTAATGGCAGCAATTGGCGCACCAATGAAAAGCTCTAATGCGGGCAATTGATTTCCATTTAGCAACGCCGCTCCCGTACCAGAGGCGGCAATACCTGCAATAAATAAAAGTGAATCACCTGGAAAGGCCAACCCGATTAGTAATCCGGTTTCGGCAAACAAGATTGCCAAAATACCGATCACACCAAGATCGGTCACAATTGAGTGGGCATCAAATAAATTCATCTTGGGGGTCAGGGTATCTGCCCAAGATGGGTAAATTAAGCGTGATTTATCCACGGCATACCTCTTTATTTGTAAAAAGGGGAGCCAGTATGCGTAAACTCGCCCGTCGTCAGTCAAGTGCTCAAAGTTGAGCCCTACCCAAGGAGAGTTCATTGAATCTTGTCCAAGTAAGCGGAACTAATCTCACCTACGTATATGTAATTTTAGGAATCTCACTGGCAGCATTGGCCATTGCCTTCGCCCTTCGGGCACAGATTCTGGCCCAAGATGAGGGCACTGCAAAGATGCAGGAGATTGCAGCAGCTGTTCAAGAAGGTGCTGCGGCTTATCTATCTCGCCAACTTAAAACACTCTCCGTTTTCGTGGCAATAGTTTTTGTTTTGTTATTTGCACTCCCTGGTGAGACAGATATCAAAATTGGTCGTTCAATATTTTTCTTAGTTGGTGCAGGCTTTTCTGCCCTTGTTGGTTACAACGGTATGTGGTTAGCGGTAAGAGCAAATGTTCGCGTAGCAGAGGCAGCTCGTAAGAAGTCAGCAGAGCGTGCTGTTCAAATCGCATTCCGAACCGGCGGCGTAGTTGGAATGCTCACTGTTGGTCTTGGACTTCTTGGAGCTTCGTTAGTTGTTGTTATCTATCGCGCTGACGCACCAGCAGTTCTTGAAGGATTTGGATTTGGCGCAGCGATGCTTGCAATGTTTATGCGCGTTGGAGGCGGTATCTTTACAAAAGCTGCTGATGTTGGCGCAGATTTAGTAGGAAAAGTTGAAAAGGGAATTCCAGAGGATGACCCAAGAAATGCTGCAGGCCCTGATCGACAAGAGCCAAGAGCACGTCACCGGCACCGTCAAGCTGAAGCTGTACAAAGGCTCGGCCCGCACCGTGGCCCGCTGGTCGGATCACACGCTCTATTCGGAAAAACACGTGACCTTTGAAGAGGATGCAGGCGCATACGACCAAAAGGACGCCGCAGGCTTTATCCGCCTGAACGCGCTGCGCCTGAAGCTGATCGCCACCCGCAACGCCCGCGTTGCCGACAAGGGCTGATCTCAAGATCCACCGATTGGAACGCGGCCCCGCAACGGGCCGCGTTTTTCATTGCATCATGCCCGGACGGCCCTGATAGGCGAAATTGGTCTGAACCACCTGCTCGGCCAACAGGGCAGGCAGGGCCAGATCGGCAGACATCGCATTGATTGAATTGATCAATTGCATCTCATCCGCCGTGGGGCCAGCAAGCCGGAACAGATCGCGCTTCATCCGAATGGCCACAAAAAATCCGTTGCCATGAACGCGGATCGAATAAAGTTCCGCCCCCTCCAACACGGACTGCACGTCGATGGCAAGCTGGCGAAAGGCCGAAACGGCCTGATCCCCCTGCGATTGCCGTGGCGCGCCTTGGGGCATCCACAGCCCCATCAATTTGCCCGAAGCCGAGCGGAACGATCCGATCCGGTCCATCCCCTCGGTCGGCACATTGGCGGGCATCAAGGGGGTGCCCTGCGTCTCCTCCTCGATCGCGACAAGCAATTCCGGGTGGTTGGTCTTGCACATATCGATCACGATGCCCCGGAAAACCGGCAGGGCCAGCTTTTTGCCCCGATAGGTCGACAGTTCGGCAAAACTGAAATCGTGGCCGTTGATCGACCCGGAAATGATGTCATCCACCTGCTGGGTATCACCAATCGGAATCAGATCTGACGGAATCCGGCCGATAAAGGTCTGTTCGCCCTTTTTGTGTTTCAATCCCAACGTTTGGCACAGGATCGGCAGGATGATCATTTCTTGGCGGCGGTGAATTTCGCGGAACAGAACGATGACGATGACCGCGCCGATGCCTGCGGCGAACCCGGCCAGAACGCGGCCCTCATCGCCCTGACCGATGGCCATGAAGGCAATCCCAAGGGCCACCACAGCCACCATCACGCTGCTGAGGATGATGTTGCGGCGGGCGCGGATTGCGGCGGGCAAAGCCTCGGACAAGGCATGCGCCTGAACTTGGGCGAATGAGCCCTCGCCTTCGCCAGAGTGCACCTTTTCGGCCATTCCCCGAACCCTTTTCCGTGCCCTAGACACAACGAGCCAGTCTGGAATTTCGCTCCATCTTTCGGCCATCGCCATCAGTGCGCCAACTTTGCCCATGCTTTGCCCGTGACGCAAGAAAACAGTTGCGCGAGGCGAGACATTTCGCAAAGCAATCAGAAACCGGTGGGCGAGAACATCTGTAACCCTTTGGAAAGGCGTCGTTTTAATGGGCACCGATAGGACGGTTGCGCTAGATCTTTCGCGCGGCCAGACGGTCGTAATGGGGCATCGCCTGATCGACAAGGGCCTGCCCGGCCGGGGTGAGGGTGGGCAAGGGGCCTTCGGGTTCATCAAAGCCCGAGGATTTGTGGACGGCGTTGTACCAATGCGGCTCCCAGACCCCGTCAAAGGGTTTCGGGCCCGGCGGCCAATGCAGCATGGCGGGGGTAAACGCAATGCCCAAGGCCTGACACAACCGGGCCAGCGTTTCGGCCGGTTGGGCGCGAATATCGGCGCTGTCAACCACGATGGGGGCCTGCCCCGCCCAATCGGCCACCTGATCAAACAGTTGAGATTGTTGGACAAAACCGATGTCCATCAGGGATGGATTTTCGCGTTTGGCGGTATAGCTGGCCACGACGCGCGCCGGATGGCGGATCAGGAACACATTGGTCAGACCCCGGATAAACCCGCGATCAAAGCCCGGGATCATGTGCAGGGTCATGTGTTTTTGATACCAAAGCGGCCGCTCTTGGGGCACCGGGCCAAGGCAGGTTTGCGCCACTTTGGCCGGATCGGTTTCGCCCGCGGCGATCACGGCATCGCGCATTGGGTGATCAATTCCGGTCGCGGCAAGGTAGGCGGCGTAAAACGGTTCGTCCCAAACCGTGCAATCCCCCCGCGCCGCAAAGGCATACATCAGGGCCGTCGAAAGATTTCGCGGGCCGCTCCACATGGCGATATTCATAGGTCACCCCCTGTGCACCTTTGGTACACCCTCTGTACAGAAAGGGTGCAGACGAAAAAAGACGGGCGGCGGGCCATTTTTTGGGGGGAATCAGGCACCGACCAGCGCCTTGTAAAGCCCGCGAAGACGGGTCGTCACCGGGCCCAGATCGCCCGTGCCGATCACGCGCCCATCGATGCTGCCCACCGGCGTTTGCGCGCCAAAGGTGCCGGTCAGGAACGCCTCGTCCGCCGAATAGGTTTCGACCAGAGAGAAGTTTTTTTCAAACACCGGAATGTCATTGGCGCGGCAGAGGTCGATCACCTTTTGCCGGGTGATGCCGTTCATGCAGTAATCGCCCGTGCTGGTCCAAACCTGGCCCTTGCGCACGATGAAAAAGTTGCAGGCGTTGGTCGTGTTCACAAAGCCATGGACGTCGAGCATCAGCGCCTCGTCCGCGCCAGCCTTTTCGGCGGCGATGCAGGCCAGAATGCAGTTCAGCTTGGAATGGCTGTTCAGCTTTGGGTCTTGGGTCATCGGCAGGCCGCGCAGATGCGGCACGGTGGCCAGACGGATCGGGCGCGGCAGGTTTGGTTTGCTGTGTTCGATCAGGATGACGACCGTCGGCCCCTGTTGCGACAGTTTCGGGTGCTGGAACGGCCGGGTTTTCACCCCGCGCGTCACCATCAGGCGGCAATGGGCATCCGTGGTCATGCCATTGGCGGCCTGCGTTTCCAGAAGGGCCGCGACCAGTGCGTCGCGCGTCATGCCGATATCAAGGTCGATGGCGCGGGCCGCTTCGAACAGGCGGTCCATGTGATCGTCAAGAAAGGCCCAGCGGTTGTTGTAAAGCCGCATCCCTTCCCACACGCCATCGCCCAGCATGAACCCCGAATCATAGACGCTGACCAGTGCCTGCGCCTTGGGCTTTAGCGCGCCGTTGACCCAGATCAGGATGTCATCGTTGCGGGCGTCTTCGGTGGATTGATGGGTTGAAACGTGATCCGTCATAGCGCTTTCCTGCCGATTTTCCGGGCAAAGCTAGACAAGGTTCCGCCGAAGGGGAAGGGGAGGCCTCACTCTGGTGTGAGATCACGGCTCGGTGATTGGACGACTCTGTCCGGCCTGTGGTTCGGTCGGGCAAAAGATAACAAGCAGGTAGAGCCATGTTCAGATTTAGCACGATTGCCGCAGGACTCATCGTGTTGGCCTTGGTCGCGACGATCAGACCACAAGACCGGATGAGCCACAAACCCTTGCCGGAAAACCCGAGCTATTGCTGCGTGGCCAGCGGCCCGGGTCAGGGCCAGTTGGTGACGGCGATGGGACATAACCTCTGATCGCAGGGTTTCGCTTGATTTGGCGGCGGTCTTGGCGCTGACTTTGCGCGCAGAGACCTTTGACAAGGCAAGACAGATGGCCGACCCGCACAAACGCATTCGCCCCTTTAACACCCGCGACACCTATCCCGAACAGAAACTGAACAATGATCTGTGCCATGCCGTGGTGACCCATGGCGGGCGCACGATCTGGATGCGGGGGGCCTGCCCGCAAGATCTGGAAACGTCGGAAAATCTGGCCAGCCATGACCCTGTCGAACAGACGCACAAGGTGATGCAGAACATCCGCCAACTGATTGAAGAGGCGGGCGGGCGGATGGAGCATCTGGTCAAGCTGGTGGTGTATCTGACCGATGTGCGGCATCGGGAACCGGTTTACCGCACCATGGGCGAGTATATCCAAGGCGTGCATCCGGTTTGCACCGGGCTGACCGTTGTGGCGCTGGCCCGGCCCGAGTGGCTGGTAGAGATCGACGCCACGGCCGTGATTCCGGATTAAGGGGGCGCGATGACCTTTTCGCTTGTGGCGCGCTGTGCCGAGACGGGGATGGTGGGGATGGTGATCTCCTCCTCATCGCCCGCTGTGGCGGCGCGGTGTTCGCATGTGCGGGCGGGCGTGGGTGCGGTGGCCAGCCAGAATGTGACCGACCCGGAGCTGGGGCCGCTGATACTCGATGCGATGGCCGAGGGGCTTTCCGCCGGGGCGGCGCTGAGCCGGGTGACCGAGGGGCGCGCGTTCATCGACTGGCGGCAGCTTTTGGTGGTGGATCGGCAGGGGGAGGTTGCGATCCATTCGGGCCAACAGGTTTTGGGCGTCTGGGGCGAGGCGAAGGGGGCTGATTGCGCGGCGGGGGGCAATCTGCTGGCACAGGCCGATGTTCCGGCGGCGATGGTTGCGGCCTTTGCCACGGCGCGGGGGCATTTGGCGGATCGGTTGATGCTGGCCTTGCAAGCGGGGCGCGATGCGGGCGGAGAGGCCGGGCCGGTGCATTCCGCCGGGATCAAGGTTGCGGATCGGCTGAGTTGGCCGATGATCGATTTGCGGGTGGATTGGTCGGAGACGGACCCGATTGCCGCCCTGTCGGATATCTGGGCGCTGTATCGGCCGCAGATGGGGGCCTATGTGCAGCGCGCCCAGAATCCCACCAAGGCGCCGTCTTATGGGGTGCCGGGCGACGAATGACGCCGCCC
>JALQUQ010000179.1 GCA_023263735.1 Paracoccaceae bacterium
GGATGTTCGACGCGGCCTGCGTCGGCACGCCCTTGACGGCGAACAGATCCTTGATCCCCAGCGGGATGCCGCACATCGAGGGCGCATCGCCAGCCTTGAGCCGCGCATCGGCGGCGCGGGCCTGTTCCAGCGCCAATTCCGGCGTCTTGTGCACAAAGGCGTTCAGCGTATCGCCCGCGTCGATGGCCGTCAGGCACGACATGGTCAGATCAACGGCCGAAATCTCGCCCTTTTTCAGCGCATCGCGCGCCGCTTCGATTGTCCAGCTGTTCGCGCTCATTCCACCACCTTCGGCACGGCAAAGAACCCTTCACGCGCGTCGGGCGCGTTCTTCAATACGGCGTCCTGAATGTTGCCATCGGTCACCACATCCTGACGGCGCTTCAGCCGCTGCGGCGTGACCGAGGTCATCGGCTCGATGCCGGTGACATCCACCTCATTCAATTGCTCCATGAACCCCATGATCGAGGACAGCTTTGCGGAAAGCGCCGGAAGATCGCCGTCTTCAACCCGGATGCGGGCCAGTTTGGCAACCTTGCGGGCGGTGTCGATGTCGATAGACATGGGCGGACCCCCAGTTCGGTCAGTTTCTTGGAACCCGCCCCGTTTAGCCCTACGCCCCCTTGGCCGCAAGGGCAGCCGATAATTTCCCATGGAATCTGTGCGCAAAGGCGCTAGCTTTTCGGAAATTGCCGTAGGGAGACAGAGAATGCAGATCACCTGGTTGGGACATTCGGGGTTCAGGATCGAAATCGAAGGGGCGGTACTGCTGATTGATCCATGGCTGGCGGGCAATCCCTCCTTTCCGGCCGATCAGCGCGCCAAGGCTTTGGCGGGGGCAACCCATGTGCTTTTGTCACATGCGCATGGGGATCATGCCTCTGACACCGTCGCGATCAGCAAGGAATTGGGGATTGCGGTCGTCTGCGGCCATGAACTGGCAACGTGGCTGGGGGCCGCGCATGGCTGCAAGACGCTTGGGTTTGGCAAGGGGGGCACCGTTGATCTGAACGGCGCAAAGGTCACGATGGTCAACGCCAGCCATTCCAATTCCATCGACTTTCGCGAAGGCGGGCTGGGGGTTGCCGGGTCAGAAGCCGGGTTCATGATCGCGGGCGAGGGGCGGACGATCTATTTTGCGGGCGACACGGACATCATGGCCGATATGGATTGGATGGGCGATCTTCACAAACCGGATATCGGAATTTTGCCCATCGGCGGCCATTATACCATGGATGGAACGCGGGCGGCCTATGCGTGCCGGCGGTATTTTCGGTTTGACACGGTCATCCCGTGCCATTTCAAGACCTTTCCGCTTTTGGCGCAGGACGCAAACGACTTGCGTGCCGGTGTCCCCGTTGGCACCCGCGTGCTGGAGCCCGAGGTCATGGTTCCTGTTGCGATGTAAGCTGAATGTTGTCGATCAGGGGTTTTGCGGGGCAGGCCGTTGCGGTCACCCGCTTCTCTGACGTGGCTTCGGGCAGGCGCAGGCGGATGTGGTGCGGCGTCTGCCCGCGCGCGCCTTTCAGGTCTAACGCGATCTTTTGACCAAAGCTGTCGGTTTCTGCGGGAAACAAGGTCAATTGTTCGCCCGTATCGGTATAGGTCAATTCAACCCCAACCGGGCCGGTTGCGGCGGGAAGCGACAGTTCCAGCCGGTCTTGAAGCGCTAGGCCCAGCGGTCCATCGACCCAATCGGTCGGCCCGACCATGGTTTGTCGGGTCAGGCGAAAGGCGCTGTCGGTGCAATTCTCCTCCAGCGTGGCCGACAGGGCGCGCAGTGCCGCCAGCGGGCGGGTGGGGCCGAAAAGATCGCTTGCCTCCCAGATCACCACCGGGGCCGCGCCGGATTTGCGCTGACCCACAAGCGCGAGCAGCCCCCAGACAGACCCAGCCATGCCCCCCGCGCTTTTGATCGGGGTTGCCAAAACGGCAGACAGGGCCGTGGCCAAGGGGGCCGTGGGCCCGACGCCCTTGGCCGATGCGGCCAACCACAGCGGGGCGGTATCGTCTTGGGTGCCTGTGACGGTGATCGTGACGGGTGATTTGGCCGGAACCGTTTGCGCACAAAGGCTTGCCGCCAGTTCGCCATAGCGGCCCACGGGGGGTGGGTCCGCCGCCGCAATTTCGATAAACTCAGGCTCGGCTTTCAACACGCCCGCCGCCAGCAGACTGCGCAACACCGCCTGCGCCACCGCGATGGTGCCGTCATCGGTCAATGCGGGATCGTCGCTGCGATAGAGGTCCATCCCCAGTTTTGCCAACTCATCGGCAAAGCGGGCGACATCGGCAAAAATCGCGCCGCGCCGCGCCAGATCTTGGGCCGCGCGTTCATAAGCTTGACGGATCGTCTGGGCCCTGTCCTCCGCGATCCCACTTTCCGCCGACAGTGCGCGCGGCGGTGGCAAGGCCAGCACAACGCGGTGCCCCCGATCCGCAAGGCGTTGCAGAACTTGGTCCAGCAATTCAGATTCGCGATCAGACAGTGGCACAGGCGCGACCAGATCCGACGCAGCCCCGATCCATCCGCCCGGAGACGTCACGGTCAATGGGGCCAAAGCACGGGCAGACAGCGGATAGGCCCCCGCATCAGCCAATGCCGCGCAGGACGGGGATTGCGCAAAACAGGGCGCCGCGATTGGCAAAAACGCCAAGGCGCCAAGAACTGCCCGAAACCCTGCCAAATCTTTGGACATCACCCACATCTTCGACACATGGGGCACAGGAGGCGTTCGCCGTGCGAAATCGCCCCAACGGCCCTACCAATCGATATCTTTCGATTTAGTTCTGTCAGCCCATAGATGAAGTCAAGCGGGCAGGCGCTAATTGTTGGGGTTGTCCACAAAAAACAAGGCCGCGCATCGATCAGATGCACGGCCGGATCGACCTTGGCTTGGGCCGCCTCAGATCACTTGACCGGATTGCGATAGACCATGCGGCGCACCGATCCGGTTTTCGACCGCATCAGAATGGTTTCGGCGGTCAGATAGCCGATCTCGCGCTTGATCCCCGACAGCAGGCTGCCATCGGTGACACCGGTTGCCGCAAAAATCACATCGCCCCGCACCAGATCGTCGCGGGTGTAAACGCGGTCAAAATTGGTGATGCCGGCCTTGCGGGCGCGGGCGCGTTCGTCATCGTTGCGGAACAGCAGTTTGCCAAAGAACTGCCCGCCCATGCATTTCAGCGCGGCAGCGGCCAGAACGCCTTCGGGCGCACCACCCGAGCCCATATACATGTCGATCCCCGTCACGTTCGGCTCGGCGCAGTGCATGACCCCCGCGACATCGCCATCGGTGATCAGACGGATCGAAGCACCGGTCGAGCGGATTTCCTTGATCAGCTCTTCGTGGCGGGGGCGATCCAGCACGCAGACGGTGATATCTTCGGTCGAGCATCCCTTGGCGGCGGCCAGCGCCGAAACCCGCTCGGACGGGGTCATCGACATGGTGACCGTGCCGACCTTGAAGCCCGGGCCGATCGCCAGTTTTTCCATATAGACGTCGGGCGCATGCAGCAGGGTGCCGCGCGGGGCCATGGCGATCACGGTCAGGGCGTTGGGCATATCCTTGGCGGTCAGCGTCGTGCCTTCCAGCGGGTCAAGCGCGATGTCCACCTCGGGGCCATTGCCGGTGCCGACCTCTTCGCCAATGAAAAGCATCGGCGCTTCATCGCGTTCGCCTTCGCCGATCACGACCACGCCTTTGATATCCAGCATGTTCAATTGGTCACGCATGGCGTTGACGGCGGCTTGGTCTGCGGCCTTTTCATCGCCGCGACCGATCAACCGCGCGCTGGCCAGCGCCGCGGCCTCGGAAACGCGGGAAAGGCCAAGGGAAAGCAGGCGATCCTGAAACTGGGCGGCGTCGGCCATGGGAAATCCTTTTGAAAAAGCGGCTTATGGGCGGATTATCGTGCTGGCCCCAAGGGGGCAAGGTTGTTGGCGCTAACACCGGCCGATGTCATGAAATTCTCAGGACACCGCGGCTTTGACAGGCATCAGGGGCCGGATGGCGGCGGATTTTCGGTGTCTGGGCGTTTCTTGAGAGACCGGAACAGGGCCACAGCCCCCCAGATCAGCAGCCCCCCGACCGTGATCGCCGTCAGCGGGATCAAGATCATTGCAGCATCGCCGGGGTTCCAGCTTAGCGGCAGGAACACCACGCCGCAGCCGCCGATCAAGACCCCGGCCAAGCCAAGGATCAATCCGATCAGAAAAAGAACGAATTTCACAGCGGTTTTTCACCCCCCGGAAACAGGACATAAAGCACAAACAGCACCAAGCCGAGCTTGATCTTGAACCGCCACCATCCAAACCACAGCCGGAACAGAAAAAACATCAAAGTCCCCCAGCGGCCGCGCGTGCAGCCAGCGATGCCGCGCGGCGGTGTGCGGCTGCCTGATCGCGGTAGAACAGGTTATAGGTGTCAAACGGAATGATCTTGCCCGCAGGGGTCACGAAATGCACGCAGGACCGTTTGACCCGGCTGATGCAGAAATTATGCGCGTCAAGGAATTCGGAAATCGCCACGCGGAACAGATCGGGATAGCCGATGTCTTGCGGCGCCTCGATCCCCGGAAAGCAGCAAAACAGCGCCTCCAACCGCGAGGGAACCGCCCCCTCGACCGACGTCAGCGAGAAGAAATCGAAAATCCGTCGCCGCAATTCAGGGTGGCGTTCAAAGGTGACGGAGTTCGGGGCCTCGGCCACCAGCATGTCGCGGGGCAAAAGGCCCGTAATCGGCTGCACCTGCTGGCCCCTGCGCAAACCATAGGCGACCGAGATCGACTCGGGGTTGCAGGGCAGGGGGATCATATCCGTCTTTGCGAATGGCCCGCCATTGGCCCCCACGCGCGCCCGAAGATCGGTCAGGGTGATGCGGTCGCGGGCGGGATCAAAGCCATGGGCGCGGCCCGCGTCTTGCACGGGTTGAAAGGTCACGCCGCGCACGCAGCCGTAGTTTAGGCCGTGCTGAATGATGGCGTCGATTTCATCATCATTCACCCCCGCCTTGATCACCGCGACCAGCGTGGTTGAAATCCCCGCACGCTCCAGATTTTCCAGCGCCTGGTGGCGGATGCGGGTCAGGTCAGCCCCCCGGATGTCTTTCAACGCCTCAGGCTTCAGGCTGTCGAATTGCAGATAAACCTCAAACCCCGGTTTCAGCTTGGCCAGTTCCGCCACGAATGCGGGGTCCCGCGCGATGCGCAACCCATTGGTGTTCAGCATCAAATGCCGGATCGGGCGCGCCTTGGCGGCCTGCAGGATTTCAAGGATCTGGGGGTGCAGCGTCGGCTCCCCGCCCGAGATTTGCACCAGATCGGGCTCTCCCTCACTGGCGACAAGGGTATCCAGCATCGCCTCAACCTCGGCCAAGCTGCGCGTTCCGGGGCGGTCTGGGCTGCTGTCGGCAAAACAAATCGGGCAGGTCAGATTGCAGGTTTCATTGATTTCGATAATCGCCAAGCAGGAATGCTGTTCATGATCGGGGCAAAGCCCGCAATCATAGGGGCACCCCAAGTCGATGCGGGTCTGAAACCGCTCGGGCCGATCTGCCGGTTTGATCCAAGCCTGCATCTCCGCCCAATAGGCGGCGTCTGATGCCACCAGCACCTTTTCAACCCCATGCGCGCGGCACCGTTTCTGGTAATAGATCCGCCCCTCCTCCTCGATCACCTTTGCGGGAACCGGGGCAAGGCATTGACTGCACAGGGAAACGGTTTGGCC
>JALQUQ010000017.1 GCA_023263735.1 Paracoccaceae bacterium
AGCGCCGCAAGGGCGGCTGATCCAAGGATACGATGATTCATTCGAAACTCTCCCGTTGGTTTATGACGCAAAGCGTGACTCTGGATTTGCCTCAAGTCAAACCGTGCTTGACGCTGACCCTGCGTCACGTTTTGCACAGCATTATGAAATGCATCTGCATTGACCAAAACGGCCAAGCGTGGCACAGGAAATCATGCTGATTTACAAGATCCTTCGTCGCCCCGAATGGGATGCGTTTCGTACCGCCGGAGAAACCGAGGGCGCGCCCGTCGATCTTGCCGATGGGTTCATCCATTTTTCAACCGCCGCTCAGGTCACCGAAACCGCTGCCAAGTGGTTCGCGACCGAAAGCGATCTGGTTCTGGTGGCGTTCAATGCCCAAAAACTGGGGGCTGATTTGCGGTGGGAACCATCCCGCGGCGGCCAGTTGTTCCCCCATCTCTATCGCCCCCTAAAGCTGTCCGAGGTGGTCTGGGACAAATCCCTGCCGCTGGGCGTTTCCGGGCATATCTTTCCCGAAGGTGTAATTTGAACCTGATCGAACGCGCGGGCCTGATGGCGCTGCATCAGTTTGACCCCGAGGTCGCGCATGGCCTTTCGATCCGTGCGCTGAATGCGGGTCTGGTCCCCCTGCCCGGCGTGGTGACGTCGGATCGGCTGAAAACCACGGTTGCCGGGTTGCAACTGGCCAATCCTGTGGGTCTGGCTGCGGGCTTCGACAAGAATGCCACGGCGCTCGAGCCGCTGTCGCGGGCAGGCTTCGGGTTTCTGGAGGTCGGAGCGGCAACACCGCTGGCCCAACCCGGCAACCCAAAGCCGCGCCTCTTCCGGCTGAGCGAAGACATGGCGGCGATCAACCGCTTTGGCTTTAACAACGAAGGCATGCAGGCGATTGCCGCCCGATTGGCGAAACGGCCGAAAACCCTGCCGATTGGTCTGAACTTGGGCGCCAACAAGACCTCGCCCGATCGGTCGGCCGATTTTGCGCATGTTCTGGCGGCCTGCGGCCCGCATGTCGATTTCGCGACAGTGAACGTTTCCAGCCCCAACACCGAAAAACTGCGTGATCTTCAGGGGGCCGAAGCGCTGTCGGCCCTGCTTGCCCGTGTGATCGAGGTGCGCGAAGGTCTGTCACGGCGCATTCCAATCTTTCTAAAGATCGCCCCCGATCTGACCGCCGAGGAATTGGCCGAAATCGCCGAAGTCGCCCTTGGCGCCGGTTTGGATGCCATCATCGCAACCAACACCACCCTTTCGCGCGAAGGTTTGAAAAGTGCACATCGGAACGAAACGGGCGGCCTTTCGGGCGCGCCTTTGTTCGAAAAGTCCACGCGTGTGCTGGCGCAGCTTTCCCAACTGACCCAAGGCAAGCTGCCGCTGATCGGTGTGGGCGGGATTTCGACGCCGGAACAGGCCTTTCAGAAAATTCTGGCCGGGGCTTCGGCGGTGCAATTCTATACGGCCATGGTCTATCACGGCATCGGTCTGGCCGCCGAACTGGCGCGGGGGCTCGATCAGCTTTTGGCGCAAAACGGCTATGCCAATGTCGCCGACGCCGTGGGCAAGGGGCGCGACCGCTGGCTGTGATCAGGCGGCATCGAACCCAGCGTCGCGCGCAATCATCGCGGCATGGGTTCGGTTCTTGGCCTGCAACTTTCGGCTCAGCGCCTTGACGTGCAGTTTGATCGTGACTTCTTGCACGTCCAGATCGCGGGCGATTTCCTTGTTGGACTTGCCTTCGCAGATGCCGCGCAAGACCTCCACTTCGCGCCGGGTCAATTCCCCCAGCACCGGGCCCGTTTCGGGCGGGCCATCCAGCATCGCCAGCGGAATGAACTTCCCCCCCCGTGCCAAAAGACGGACCGCGGCAAGCACAGCCTGAACGCCCATGGTCTTTGGCAAGAATCCAACCGCCCCGCGGGCCTGTGCCTCATGGGCCAGATCGCGCCGGGTCGTCCCCGTGATCAGGGCAACCGGCGCGCCTTTTGCCGCAGCAATCGTGCGATCCAATCCATCCAGACCGTTCATCCCCGGCATCTGGTAATCGATCACCACCAGATCAAACAGCGCCCCTTCGAGATGTTTGAGCACCGTTTCCAGATCTGACGCGGTCACCACCTCGATTTCACCCGAGGTGGCCATCATGGCTGCGACGGATTCCCGAAACAGATCATGATCATCCGCCAACAGCAGCCTTAATGATGAGCCTTCTTTCAACCGTCAGGTTCCACTTTAACGCGAGATTTTCAAAGTGATGGCATCATTTTACAAAATGATCTAGCGTAAACTCCTGTTCTATGCCCGTACACCGTCCAATGACCGATCCGCTCCCGCCGCGACCCAGACGAAAATCGGGGATCATCCTCACCATTCTTTTGATTTTTGTGCTTTCGGCCCTTTTGCTGATCATGGGCAACTTGGCGAAAGACGTGCAAAGTCGGCTGACCGCGCTGGAGCATGAGAACTCGGACAATGGCCAATGGGTCATGATGCAGACCGAGGTCGAAGTGTTGCGCCTTCAATTGGCGGTGCGCTCGGCGATTGATCAGATCGGCAGCATCGCTGAGGTCAGACGTTGGTTCGACGTGCTCTACAGTCGCATTCACCTGCTGGAAACAAGCCTGCTCTATCGTCGCATCCTTGAAACGCCAAAGAATCGGGCGTTGATGCAGCAGTTGACCGATTTCCAGAAACGCTGGGTCCCCGTGTTTGATGGCCCCGAGGAACAGCTTATTGCGGCCCTGCCCCAGCTTGAGGCGGAAAATGCCCTGAATCAGGGGTTTGCGCGGACACTGTCGCTTTCGGCGCTGGAATCGATGTCGCAAGAAACCGACGATCTGCGTGGCAAGATGACGCTGACCTTGTTGCGGCTGGCGATGACGACGGCGGCGACGGTTGCGCTTTTGGCGGTGCTGGCGCTGGTCCTGCGATGGCTTTACGGCAAGACCCTACGCCAAGCCGAAGAGAACCGGATCACCGGGGAACGCCTGCGCACGATCATTGCCAATTCGCCCGACGCAATCGCCGTGACCGACCTTTCGGGCCATGTGCTGGAATTCAACCCACAGGCCGAGCGTATTTTTGGCATCCACCGCGACTCGGTGATGGGAAAAGAGGTCTTGCCCAGCGTCTTTCCGCGTGAAGAGGTGGGAAATGTCACGGCCGTGATCGGCCAGGCCGTGAACCGCGCCACGTTTGACGGGCCACAGCGTTTTGAACTGCGCGCCACCCGCGGCAAGGCCGAGCGTTTTCCGCTGGAGGTGTCCATCGCGCTTGGCCCCCAGTCCCCCGACCCTGCCGGAATGATCGTGGCCTTTATGCGTGATGTGTCCGAACGCCATGCCGCGCAAGAGGCGGTTCAGGATGCGTTGGAAAAGGCCCGTGCCGGCGAAAAGGCCAAGGCCAATTTCATGGCCGTGATCAGCCATGAGATGCGCACCCCGCTGAACGGGTTGATTGGTTCCGTCGAATTGATGCGGGAAACGGAATTGACGACACATCAACAAGACCTTTTGCGCGTCATCTCGATTTCAAGCGACATTCTCCTCAGCCATGTGAATTCGGTGCTGGATATCACCGTCACAGAATCCGGTCGGTTCCGGCTGGTCAGTGGCCCGTTTGATCTGGATCGGTTGATCCAAGACTGTCTGGACAATCAGGCTGGCCTTGCCTCGGCGGGGGGGAATACGCTGTGTCACCAGCCGCTGACCGGCCCCTTGGGCATTGTGATCGGGGATCAGGGCCGTTTGCGGCAAATCTTGCTGAACCTTGTCGGCAATGCGGTAAAATTTACCCGCAATGGCGAAATCACATTGGAAACCGAGCGCCAGCCGACCAAGGCCGACGGAACGAAAAGCGACGTCGTCGAATTCCGCGTGATCGATACGGGGATCGGAATAGCCGAAGAAGATTGTGAACGGATATTCGAAGACTTTGAAACCGTCGACTCAAGCTATGGGCGCAATTCGGGGGGAACCGGATTGGGGCTCGGGATCGTGCGCCGTCTGGTGCGGGCAATGGGCGGGCAGATCGGCGTGGAAAGCGAGCTGGGCGAAGGATCGGTGTTCTGGGTCCGCCTGCCCCTGCTGACCCCTGAAATAGCCCTTGAGCGAGAGGCGCAAGCGGCACCCGCCCTTGCCCAAACCGCACAAGATCCAGAAGACACCCCCCCAGCGAAAGCCGAAGGGCCCGCCCCGAACCCGCTGCGGATCTTGGTGATCGAGGATAATGAGATCAACCGGTTCCTCCTCCTGCGGCACTTGACGACGGCCAAGCATGAGGTCGTTGAAGCCAAAGATGGGCTGGAGGGGGTCGAAATGGCCACCAGCGCAGCCTTTGACGTCATCTTGACCGATATTTCGATGCCAAATCTGGATGGGGTTGAGGCGGCAAAACGCATTCGCGCCTCGGACGGGCCCTCGGCCTCGGCGCGGATCATCGCGGTCACGGCGCAGGCGCTGCCCGCCGACATCGCCCGGTTCCGGGCCGCCGGTATCGATGCGTGCATGGTCAAGCCGATTTCCCGCGATGCGCTGCTGACCAAGATCCACCAGCCCAACATCGGCGGATTTGAAGATGGTTCCAAAGCCGACGGCTCGCTGATCGACCCAAGCCCCATTCTCAGTTTGGCAAAGGAACTGGGAGGCGCGACGACCCAAGGTCTTGTGGAACGTATGATCGCCGAAGGGGACGCCACCATGGCGCGAATGGCGGTGATGACCGAAATGACAGACCAAATCGCACAAACCGCCCACCATCTGGCGGGGAGCTGCGCGACCTTTGGCGCCCTGCAACTTTGCGCCGCCCTGCAGGAAATCGAAAACCATATCAAGACGGGCGACCCGGATTCAGCCGCAAAACGAATGGCAGATGTTCCGCAGATGTGGGACGATTGCCGGGCGATCCTGGTGGGCGTGGCGGCCCAGCTTGGCAAGACCGAACTGCCCGCCGTCCCCGCCTGACCCAGACCGATCAGGCGGGCCCGTCCTGAACCAAGCCACGCTTGATTGCCCGGGCGATCAGGGCCGGGGCACGCGCATCCAGCCCAATCGGCGGCAGAACCCGACCGGAAAACCCGGCCTCGGCCAACGCTTGCGGCACATCATCGATGACATGCCCCCCTTTGGCCGCAAAAAACGGCAGGCAGACCGCTTGCGCAGAAAAGCCAACCGCATCGGCCAATTTGGGGCTTTGATCGATAAAGGCCGCCTGACAGCGCGCCAGCCCCAATTCCCTTTGCAGATGCTCGGCAACGCGATTGGCAATCTGAGAGGGCGCAGGGCTGCGAAACGACCCATGCGCGGCCAACAAGACCTCATCCCCCGCCCCGATGCCCGCCTCGCGCAGCATCTCAAGGCAGAGGCTCAGCACGGCCGGATCTTCGCCAAAGGGTTCGGCCACCCGCCAATTGTCACCGCCCACTTCGGCCAGTTTCTTGGGCAGGTTCACCTTTGTGAACCAGCCCCCTGCCATGAACATCGGAAACACCATCCCGAACGGGCCCAAGCGCTGAACAGCCCCGGCCAAACCCTCTGGCTCGGCCAAGGTCACCGAATGGATCTGGCCGGGTGGAAAATGCGCCCCGACCTGATCGGCAAGGGAGGCAAGCTCCTGTGCGGCGGGCGCGGGGTCTGACGGTTGTCCGTGACCAACGATAAGAACGGGAGAAAGTGTCATCATGCGGTGGAAGCTAGCCCTCCGTTATCGTCGATCAAGGGGAATTCGTCGGGGGTCAGGAGCGATCCTTGGCCCGATACCACGCCGTAACGGCACCATCCCCGGCGGGGCGGTCGCTGTGCGGTGCGGCACGATCCGACAGGCCCGCCGATTTGCGGACAAAATCCAGCGGCCCCTCCCAATCGAAATTCCGATACACCGCCTGCAACTGGTTGAACCGGGGCGATTGGGCAAACATCTGAAACGCCAGCCGATGCCCAGCGTAATCGGATGACACCAGATCGCGGGCAAAGGCCAGCAGTTTGCGGCGATCCTCGGCCTGCCAATCGTCGTTCAGGGTATAATACTTGTCCAACCAAGGTTTGGTTTCGGGGTCGGTAAAGGCCGCATAATCGGGCGTCACGCACAATTGCCCACCGCCCAGATCCCGCGCGATGTTGATCGCCTCGTAAAGCTGACTGCAGGCCGTCACCCGCCCCGCCATCAAAAGCGATTGGTTCGGCATCATCAATCCGGCGGGCGACCGTTCGGCCAAGGTGATCGAGGCCGTCAAATGCGCATTGATGCTTTCGCGGTACAGCACCAACTCGGCCAGCTTTTCCTGAACCGCCTGCTGTTTGTCCAACCCCGTCTGACGCGCATTGTAAAGGCTTGCCCCGATCAGCATATCGGCAACCTTGAGGTTGCGCTGCACAAAGGCGAAGGCGGAATAGCGGTGCAGGCAAGACCGGATATAGGTCGCCGCCCGGGTGTGCCGATAAAACAGCACATTTTCCCACGGGATCAGAACGTTATCAAAGATGACCAAGGTGTCCACTTCGTCAAAGCGATTGGACAGGGGGTAATCCTCGGCCGGGGCGCGCCCGGTAAAACCCGTTCGACAGATAAACGTCAGACCGGGGCTCGACAGGTCGCAAATGAACCCGACCGCATAGTCAGACAAGGCCGCATTGCCCCAATTGGCGATGGTCGGCTTGGTAAAGGCCTGATTGGCATAGGCCGCCGCCGTTTCATACTTTGCCCCCCGCACGATGATGCCCGCATCGGTCTCTTTGACCACGTGCAACAACATGTCGGGGTCTTGATCTTGTGGCGGCTTGGACCGGTCGCCCTTTGGATCTGTGTTGGCCGACACGTGGAAGGGATCTTCCTGCAACACGCGCTGAATGTGAAACTCGATATTGCGGGCAAATTGCGGATCGACCTCGTTCAGCACATCGGCGCCATCGTATAGCGACCACATCTCGCCCACGGTTTCATCACCCACACGGGTCACGACTCCGCCCACCTCTTCCAACACCGTATCGGTGGCGCGGCGCTTGGCCCACCAATCCTCTTGGCTATAGGGAAGGGCGTTGCCGATGGCATTGATCTCGTCGCCCTGCCGGGTGGTCATCACGGGGGCAAAGGCCGCCTCATGCGCCATGTCGAAAATCCGGGCGCGAATATCGACCAAGGGTTTGAACTGCGGATGCGTGGTGACATCCTGCACGCGTTCGCCATTCACAAACACCCGCCGCCCGTCGCGGATCGAGTCCTTATACTGCGCCCCTGTCCGGATCATGCTGGCACCTCCTGCTGGTAACAGGCTGGCGATGCCACGAAATTTCGCAAGCCCTTTGCGCGGCAGGGCATGTCGTTTTTGGCCAATCAGGTTTCATAGGGCCACGTCGCTTGCGAAAAGACCCCGCCATCCACCCAAATCGTCTGCCCGCTGATGAAACTTGCGTCAGGTCCGCACAGGAAAAGGATCGGCCCGGCAATATCGGCCGGTGTGCCAACACGGCGCAGGGGCGTCACACGCGACCATGTGGCATCGTAATCGCCAGCCTCGGCCGCCGTGCGTTCCGTGGCGATGGCGCCGGGGGCCACACAATTGACGCGAATGCCATGCGGGCCCAGTTCGACCGCCGACACTTTGGTCAATTGCTCGATCCCGCCTTTCGACGCCGTGTAATCAACCAGCTTTGGAAAGGCCAATTTGTTGCAGCCTGAGCCAAGGTTGACGATGCTGCCGCCCTTGCCTGCCGCGATCATGGCACGCGCAGCGGCTTGGGTGTTCAGAAAGGTGCCGCGCAGATTGGTTCGGATCACCGCATCCCACTGATCGATGTTCAGATCCAAAAGCGACGACCAGGTTTGAATGCCGGCATTGTTGATCATGGCATCCGGGGCCCCGCGCCAATCGGTCAGTTCCGCCCACAACGCCTGCGTATCGGCGTCGCTGCCGGCGTCGGCCTCCCAATACCGCACCGATTGGCCCAAGTCAGAAACGCGCCCTGCCAGATCGGCCGCGGCTTCGGGCGCGCCGAAATGGGTAAAGGCGATGTCGTAACCCGCGCGCGAAGGACAAAACGATCTCGCGCCCGATGGCCGAGGCTCCTGCGGTAACCACTGCAAACATGTTTCGCCCCCAAATGGTGTTGGCCCCATCAAGGCCGCAACTGCGGATCATGGCAAGGGCCGAGACGCGAGGCCCGTGAACCCGCGGTGGCTAAAAAGACCTTATCGCCCGGTCAGGCGCGGTCAGGGGATGATTTCAAACCTGTCCACATCGACAAGCCCCATGTCGGTGATCTTGAGATGCGGAATGACCGGCAGGGCAAGGAACGCCAGTTGCAAGAACGGCTCCTCCAGCACCACCCCCAACGACTTTGCGGCGGCGCGCAGGGCGACCAGATCGTCGCGGACCTGCTCAAAGGGGTTCAGGCTCATCAATCCGGCGACAGGCAGCGCCAGTTCGGCCAGAACCTTGCCCCCCTCGACCACCACAAACCCGCCCTCGATCTCGCCCAATCGATTGGCCGCCAAGGCCATGTCGGCATAATTGGCCCCGACGACCGCGATATTGTGGTGATCGTGACAGACGGTCGAGGCTATGGCCCCTCTCTGCAATCCAAAGCCTTTGACAAAGCCCGTTGCCCGATTGCCGTTTTTGCCATGGCGTTCGATGACGGCGATTTTCATCAGATCCCGCCCCAGATCCGGGCGTTTGTCGCCATCGACCGGCGGGATGTCATAGGTCAGATGTTGGGTGATGATCTTGCCTTCGATGATGCCGATCACCGGCGTTTCCGTGCGGTTTCCGCCGGTTCGAAAATCGGAGGCGGCCACTTTGGGGGCCTTGACCGAATGGCGGGCCACCGGCGCAAGGATCGGGCGCTTGGCAAAGGCCGCAGGATCGGCAACGACGCCCCCCGCCACCACCAGACCGGCATGACAGCCCTCCAGCGTATCGATCACGGCGATATCGGCCCGTTTGCCCGGCGCGATCAGGCCGCGATCTTTCAGCCCAAAGGCCTCGGCCGCACTCAGGCTTGCGGCCCGGTAAACGGCGATGGGCGGGCACCCAAGGTGGATCAGGGTGCGGATCATGTAATCCAGATGCCCATGTTCCGCGATGTCGAGCGGATTGCGATCATCGGTACACAGGCACAGATAGGGGGCATGGCGTTCGGTCAAAAGCGGGGCCAAGGCGTGCATATCCTTGGAAACCGATCCTTCGCGGATCAGGACCCGCATGCCTTTGCGCAGCTTTTCAAGCCCCTCTTCGGCGGTCGTCGCCTCATGTTCGGTGCGGATGCCGGCGCTGATATAGCCGTTCAGGTCATTGCCCCGCAACAAAGGCGCATGTCCATCGATGTGCCGCCCCTGCCATGCAGAAAGTTTGTCCATACACCCGGGGTCTTGCATCAGGACGCCCGGAAAATTCATGAACTCGGCCAAACCGATGCCATGCGGATGATCGCGCAGGGGGATCAGGTCCGCCGCCGACAAGGCGGCCCCCGCCGTTTCCATATGGGTTGATGGCACGCAAGAGGACAACTGAACGCGAATATCCATCAACGTATGTTCAGCCGCCCGCAAGAAATAGTCGATGCCGGGAATGCCGCAGACATTGGCAATTTCATGGGGGTCACAAATGGCCGTCGTCACCCCGCGCGGTGTCACACAGCGGTCAAATTCAAACGGCGTCACCAAAGAGCTTTCGATGTGCAAATGCGTGTCGATGAACCCCGGCACAAGAATCTGCCCCGTCACATCGATTTCGCGACGCCCCGCATAGGTGCCAAACACGCCCACGATCGTGTCGCCGCAAATCGCGACATCGGTTTCCACCAAATCGCCGGTGATCAGGTCAAACACTCGCCCCCCTTTTAGCACCAAATCCGCCGGGGTGTGCCCGCGTCCTTGGGCGATGCGATCCGACAGCGGGGCTTTGGGGGCAATGGAAATCATGAGCCGCTCCTTTTTTTCCAGCAAAGCAGAGGATGGTTTCGACGCAAGGGTAAAATGTGCTGGAATGACCAAAGGTTGCGCCTTGCCGATATTGTCACCCGAACAATGATCGACTTGCAGCCTGTGGGGAAGAATGTTTCCTGACCAAGACAGGAGCTTTGCCCATGCGCCCCTTGGTAGGCATTACGTACAAACTGATCTCGGTTCTCATCTTTATCGTGATGAGTTCGATCATCAAATCCACCTCAGATCATGTTCCGGCGGGCGAAGCCGTGTTCTTTCGTTCGTTCTTTGCGATCCCGGTCATCGTGGTGTGGCTGGCGCTGCGGCATGAACTGAAAACCGGGCTGCGAACGTCAAACCCGATGGGCCATGTCTGGCGCGGATTTGCAGGGACTTGTGCGATGGGCTTTGGCTTTGCTGCCCTTGGCTATCTGCCCCTGCCCGAGGTGACGGCGATTGGATATGTGGCCCCGCTGTTGACCGTGATCTTTGCCGCGATGTTTCTGGGTGAGGATGTGCGCCTTTTTCGGTTTTCCTGCGTTCTTCTTGGGATGATGGGGGTGATGATCGTGCTTTGGCCGCGCCTGACCATTCTGAACGGTGCCTCGAGCCATAAGGAGGCCTTTGGCGTGATGCTGGTGCTGGGGTCGGCCGTCTTTGCCGCCTTGGCGCAGGTCTTTGTGCGCAAGATGATCTCGGGCGAAAAGACCGCCGCCATCGTGTTTTGGTTCAGCGTCACCGCGACCTGCCTGTCGCTGACGACTTTGCCCTTTGGCTGGGTCATTCCCACGCCGACCGAGGCGGCCTTGTTGGTGGTTGCCGGGCTTTTGGGGGGCGTCGGGCAGATCTTCTTGACGTCCAGCTACCGCGAGGCTGATGCGTCCCTTGTCGCCCCGTTCGACTACGCCTCGATGATTTTTGCCTTGGGCATCGGGTATTTCATCTTTAGCGAAGTGCCGACCTTGCCCACGCTTGGGGGGGCTGCCCTGGTGATTACGGCGGGCGTGCTGATCATCTGGCGCGAGCGGAAACTGGGGATCGAACGCGCCAATCAGCGTAAAGCCATGAGCCCCGGCGCCAAATGAAAAGGGCGGCCCAAAGGCCGCCCGAATTCCAGAACAGAAGGTCTGTCACGCCTGTTCTTCGACCCCATCCGGCACCATGGCCCCCGTCATGAAGGCCACGGCGTCGGACATGGAATAATCCTTGGGATCAATCACGCACAGACGCCGACCCAGACGATGGATGTGGATCCGGTCGGCCACTTCGAACACATGCGGCATGTTGTGGCTGATCAAGATGATCGGAATGCCCCGCGACCGCACATCGCGGATCAGTTCCAGCACACGCCGGCTTTCCTTGACGCCCAAGGCCGCCGTCGGTTCGTCAAGGATCACGACCTTTGACCCAAAGGCCGCCGCACGGGCCACGGCAACGCCCTGACGCTGCCCCCCAGACAGGGTTTCAACCGCCTGATTGATGTTCTGAATGGTCATCAGCCCCAGTTCGCTCAGCTTTGAGCGGGCGAAATCGTCCATCCGCTTGCGGTCCATTTGGCGAAACACCTTGCCCATCAGGCCCGGCTTGCGCCATTCCCGACCAAGGAACATGTTTTCGGCAATCGACAGCGCCGGCGACATGGCAAGGTTCTGGTACACCGTTTCGATCCCCGCTTCGCGGGCATCTTCGGGGTTGTCAAAGCGGACCTTCTTGCCTTCCAGCATGATCTCGCCGTGGTCGGGGGTCACAGCCCCCGACAAAGCCTTGATCAAGGTCGATTTGCCTGCCCCGTTGTCGCCGATCACCGCCAGAATCTCGCCCGGCATCAGTTCGAAATCGGCCCCGTTCATGGCAACCACGGTGCCATAACGCTTCATCAGGTTACGCGCCTGAAGAATGGGTTGAGTACCGGTCATTGCGTTGCCCTCCGCAGCCATTGATCCAGTGCAACGGCGACAATCACCAAGCAACCCGCCGCAAACATCTGCCAGTAGTCATCCACACCCGCCAAGGCGAGACCGGTGTTGAACACGCCCACAATCAGCGCCCCAAGGACAGAACCGACAATCGAGCCGCGCCCGCCAAAAAGCGACGTGCCCCCAATCACCACGGCGGTGATCGACGCAAGGTTCACATCCGAAAACGCGATGGGGGAAACCGAGCCCACGCGGCCAATCGCGATCCATGCTGCAAAGCCAAGGATAAAGCCCGCGACGGTGTAAACCGAAATCAGGATCGAATTGACCTGAACCCCCGACAGACGCGCCGAATCCGGATCGTCGCCCACCGCGTGAACGTGGCGACCCCATGCGGTGTGGTTCAACACATACCACAACACGGCCGCCAACAGGATCAGCGTGATCCCGCCAAAAGACAGCGAGGCCCCGTTCAGGTTGAACCCTTTGCCAAACCACAGCAATTCGGGCGCGTTCTTTTCGATATCGGCGTTCCGAACGGATTCAGACCCCGAATACCACAATTTCAGCGCGTTATAGATCGACAAGGTGCCCAGCGTCACGATGAAGGGCGGCAGTTTCACCCGGGCCACCAAAAGCCCGTTGACCAACCCCATCAGCCCGCCAAAGACCACGCCGATCAGCACCGCGATCAGGGCGGGAACACCCGACACCACCGCCAGATTGCCCATGATCAGGGACGAAATCACAAGGATCGCGCCGACCGAAAGGTCGATCCCCGCAGTCAGGATAACCAGCGTCTGCGCCAAAGCGACAAATCCGGTGACCGTAACCTGCTTCAAGATGGTCGACAAAGCGCCCATGCCGAAAAAGCGCGGCGCAATGATGGAAAAGGCGATGATCGACAGCAACAACACCAGCGCCGGGATCAACGTCGGATTTTTGCGCAGCTGAGCGCGCATCTTATGTGTCAGGGTCTTGTCGTCCTTGGCAAATGCGGCGACGGCCGTATCGGCTTTGTTCAGGACGGATTCATAATCAGAGATTGTCTTGGTCGGCCCGTTGTCGCTTGTCATCGGCGCAACATCCCCCCTTTTAAGTGACCTAGGATGCAGCGTGACGCAGTTCGCGCGATTTGCCTACACCCGAGTAAAGAAGGGCGACCCTAAAGCCGCCCTTCGTTCGTCAATCACACCCTAAAGTCTGGGGATCAGCCCCAGCACAGCTCGGTGCCTTTGGTCGAGTCGATCGACTCAACGCCTTCGGCCGGCTTGTCGGTGACCAGGTTCACGCCGGTGTTGAAGAACGACAGGCCTTCCGAAGCGGTCGGCTTCGAGCCGTCTTTTGCATAGGTCGCGATTGCTTCGATGCCTTTCGAGGCCATCAACAGCGGGTACTGCTGCGAGGTGGCGCCGATGACACCCGACTTGACCGAAGCCACGCCCGGGCAGCCGCCGTCAACCGAAACGATCAGAGCCTGACCTTCTTTGCCAGCCGCTTTCAGCGCCTGATATGCACCTTCGGCAGCCGGTTCGTTGATGGTGTAAACCACGTTGATGTCCGGATCTTTGGCCAGCAGGGTTTCCATCGCGCGCAGACCGCCCTCGGGGTTTGCATCCGACGATTCATGGCCCACAACGCGCGGATCGGTTTCCGAACCCATGACTTTCAGGTCCGGAACTTCGATGCCAAAGCCAACGAGGAACCCGGTGTCACGTGCGACGTCAACCGAGATGTTGTCTTTGTTGATGTCGAGCATTGCGATCTTGGCGCCCGAGGTGTCGCCCATCTTGGCGGCAGCCCACTTGCCGATCAGCAGACCAGCTTCGAAGTTGTCGGTTGCAAAGGTCATGTCCTGTGCTTCTGCGTCACCCAGCGGGGTGTCCAGTGCGATAACCAGAACGCCAGCAGCGCGTGCGTCGATCAGAGCAGGAGTAACCGAGTCGTTCGATGCAGTGATCAGGATGCCTTTTGCGCCAGCAGCAACGCAGTTTTCGATCGCGGAGATCTGCGGAGCAGCGTCGCCATCGGTTACACCAGCGAACGCCATCAGGTTCATGCCCAGTTCGTTAGCGCGTGCTTCTGCGCCTTCGCGCATTTTCACGAAGAACGGGTTGGTGTTGTTTTTCGTGATGAGGCACAGGGTGCCTGCGGAATGGCTTTCGGCCATAGCCGCACCAGACATAGCAACAAGAGCAAGTGCCGAACCGGCGAGAAGTTTTTTCATGGTTTCCTCCCAAGAATTCCAGATACGGACCGTGTTTGATCCGCTCTATCCCATCGCACCTCCGCTCTGGGATTGCCCATAGACAACTCGATTCGTCGGCGTTCGTCAATAAATAAATCAATCTTATTTACTTATTGACAGTTCCAAATGTGATCGGCACTTTCAGGAGTCAGGAAGAGGTCTAAAAGGACATTAAAATGCTTATCGGTATCCCTGCGCTATTAGGGCCGGACTTGCTTTATACGTTGCGATCCATGGGTCATGGTGACGAAATCGCGATTGTGGATGGAAACTATCCTGCGCTGGAACATGGTCGCCGTGTCGTGCGTGCGGATGGGCTGGAATTGGTCCCCGTGCTCAAGGCGATTCTGGCAGTGATGCCGATTGATCGCTTTGTGCCTGACGCGATTTTCCGCTCGGCTCAGTTCAATGATCCCGCCCAATTCGCTCCGATCCATCATGAGATTGACGCCGTGGTTGCCTCGATGGTTCCCGATGTTGCCGTGCGTGCGATATCCGGAGACGATCTGTATCCGCGCATCCGTCAGGCACATACAATTGTTGCCACGAGCGAGCCCGCGCTTTATGCGAATGTGATCCTACGAAAAGGGGTCATCGAACCCTAATCCACTTTGAAAGAGCACATGAAACTCGACGACCGCAGCCAAGACGAAAGTCAGGACCAATCCACTGGTGATCCGCAGGTGTTCCGCGGGTCCAATCAGTCTGGGCTGCGCGACTATAACGAGCGTCTCGTTCTTTCTATGATCCAGCGCAGCGGCGCCATGCCGGGGGTAGAGATTGCCCGCCGCGCAGGGCTGTCGCCGCAAACGGTGTCGGTGATCCTGCGCAGCCTTGAATCTGACGGCCTCCTCGAACGGGGTGCGCCGCAGCGTGGCCGCGTGGGCAAGCCGTCCATTCCGATGGGGCTGAACCCCGACGGTCTCTATTCGATCGGTATGAAGATCGGCCGCCGTAGTGCTGACCTCGTTTTGACCGACTTTCTCGGCAACACACGGCAGTTGCTTCAGACGACCTATCGTTACCCCATGCCCGACGCGATTGTTGGTTTCCTGAAATCAGGGCTGGCCTCGTTCCGCGAGGCGCTGGGCGATCAGGCGGCAGATCGCATTTCGGGTATCGGCATCGCGATGCCGTTCGAGATTTGGAATTGGTCCGAAACCATCGGTGCGCCGCCAAACGACATTGCCGCGTGGCGTGATCTGGATTTCGCGGCTGAGATTGCTCAGTTCACCAATCTGCCTGTGTTCATCAAAAACGACGCCACTGCGGCTTGTCGGGCGGAACATGTTTACGGCCTCGGTCGGACTTATCGTGACTTTGCTTACTTCTTTGTTGGGTCGTTTATCGGCGGTGGCGTGGTTCTGAACCATGCGGTGTTTGAGGGCGCACGCGGCAATGCGGGGGCCTTCGGGTCGCTGCCGATCCGTTTGTCCACGGGCGAAGATAAGCAGTTGATCGATGTGGCGTCGCTCTACCGTCTTGAGGCGGATTTGGCGCGTAAGGGGATTGAACCCGCACGGATCTGGGCCTCGCCTCAGGACTGGCATGATTTCCCCGAAGTTCTCGATAACTGGATCGACTACACCGCGCGGCACCTTGCGCGGGCGGCACTGACCGTTTGCGCAGTGATCGACTTTGAGGCCGTGGTGATCGACGGGGCGTTCCCC
>JALQUQ010000180.1 GCA_023263735.1 Paracoccaceae bacterium
TGACGCATCCGCTTGTTGCCTTCGAACTGGAACGGCTTGGTCACCACGCCAACGGTCAGCACGCCCAACTCACGCGCGGCTTGGGCGATGATCGGGGCCGCACCGGTGCCGGTGCCGCCGCCCATGCCGGCGGTGATAAAGCACATATGCGCGCCCGCCAAATGATCGACGATTTCTTCAATGGTTTCTTCGGCGGCGGCAGCCCCCACGGAGGGGCGCGCACCGGCCCCCAACCCCTCGGTCGCCTTGACGCCCATCTGCACCCGGCTGGCAGCCTTCGACTGCTGAAGCGCCTGCGCATCGGTATTCGCAACGACGAATTCCACCCCTTCAAGGTTCTTGTCGATCATATTGTTGACCGCATTGCCCCCTGCGCCCCCAACACCGAAAACGGTGATGCGGGGTTTCAGCTCTTGCTGCTGGGCATTCATGATGAGGTTGAGAGTCATTCGCCGATCCGCCTGTCTTTTGTTGTGCCGCCAGAGGGTAGTCTTGCCGCCATTGCCATGTGTCGGGTGTCACACCAGCCTGTCCCTTGCCGAAATGCCCCGAATTACCCCCTAGAATACCCAGATGCTTGGGCGGCGTCACGAAAAAAACACCTGCCGCCCACAAAATATGGGAGAGAAAGGGACCAGATTCAGCGGTATTTTGCCGGAAACGCTAGCCGTAGCGATTACCAGTTATCTTTGAACCACTTTACAACCCTGCGGAGCGATCTTGCGGGGTAGCGTTCGGCAGGAATCTCGAAATCCCACCATTCGTCTTGCGGATGGGCCGCAAACAGGCACAGCCCGACCGACCCGGCAAACGCCGCTCCGGTTGCGGCTTGCGGCAACCCCTGCACGCGCAGCGGGCGCCCCAGACGGACGCGCTGGCCCAGAATGCGGCTGGCCAGCCCATCCAGACCCGGCAACAGGCTTGCCCCGCCGGTCAACACGATCTGCTGGCTGGGCAGGCTGTCAAACCCGGCCACATCCAGACGCATCCGAACCTCTTCCAGGATCTCTTCAACCCGGGGGCGCATGATCCCGATCAGATCGGTGCGGCTGATCTGACGACGGTCTTTTTCCCAATCGCCGCTGTCGCCGCCCACATCGATCATCTCGCGGTCATCCATGCCCGTCGCATGCACGCCGCCGTGTTTGGTCTTGATCCGTTCGGCCACGGCCAGGGGCACCATCAGACCCTTGGAGATGTCGCTGGTCACGTGATCCCCACCCATGCGCACAGAGTCGGCATAGATCATGTGCTTTTTGATAAAGATCGAAATGCCGGTGGACCCGCCGCCCATATCGATGCAGGCCGCGCCCAGTTCCTGCTCATCCTCGACCAGACTGGCCACCCCCGACACATAGGCCGACGAGGCCAGACCCGCCAATTCCAGATCACAGCGCTGGATACAGTGCAGGATGTTCTGCACCACATTCCCATCAACCGACAACAGGTGCATGTCGGTGGCCAACCGATTGCCGATCTGGCCGCGCGGGTCGATCAGGCCCGAACGGTGGTCCAGCGCAAAGTTCACCGGCTGGGCATGCACGACCTCGCGGCCGGGGCCCAGATCGGGCACATCGCACGCGGCCAAGACGCGCGCCACTTCCTGCTCAGAGACGACGCCATCCTCCAGATCGATCTCGCCCGCCAGCCCATAGCTGCGCGGATCGCCCCCGGAAAAACAGGCGATCACGTGATCGACCCGCACATTCGCCATCTTTTGCGCCGCCTGAACCGCAGTACGCACCGCGCGTTCGGTTTCGGCCATGACCGAGATTTCGCCAAACCGCACCCCGCGCGACCGCGTGGTCGCCGCGCCGATCACCCGAAACGACGATTGCCCGGCCATCGACCCGATACCCTCATCGGTCATGTTGCCCGGCCCGTCAAAGCGCAGGATCAAACAGGCGATCTTTGAAGAGCCAATGTCCAGAATGGCAATGACGCCCCGCTGCATGGCTGCCCGGCGCATGTTCCGCATTGCCCGCTGCGACTGATAAAGATCGGTCATAGCTCACTCCCGCTCGTATCTATTCCTTGGGCCTGACGGATCTGGTTCAGCGCATAGGGCGCCAAACGCAGCACAGGCCGGTGATTTGTTCTGAGATCGACAGCCCGGATATCCCGGGCCAAAAGGTCATCGGCCTGATTCAGCGCCATCAGCCGTTCCACCGCCGAAACGGCCCCTTCGGCTGGCAAAAGAACGCGCTGATCGCGGTCCAGCACCAGATCCCACCGCCGCTCGCCCATGCGCACCAAGCCGCGCACCCGGTCTTGAATGGGCTCTGCCGCCGCAATCAGGGCCAGCGCTTCGGCGCTTTCCGCATCAGCCCCCTCCCCGGCGATCAAGGGCAGATCTGGGCGATCGGTCCGCGCGCCAAGGCTGGCCACCCGGTGGCCGGTTGCATCCAGCATTTCGATCCCGGCTTCGGTCCGCCACAACAGGGCCGGCACCCGCTCGGTGATCTTGACCTCCAGCACGCCCCCGGTGCGCACCAGCAAATCGGCCCGCGCCACGGCATCCAGTTCCTGGATCTTGTCGCGCGCCGCATCCAGATCGATGTCAAACGACGACAGCGGCAAGGCCAACCCCATCCGCGCCCGCACCGCATCGGCCAATTCGGCCGAAGCCCCCTCGACCGAAATCAGATTGACCATGAATTCGGGCCGGTTCTCGAATTTGTCGCGCAACTCGGCAAAAGACCCGGCAATCGCCGCGCGCCGCCCCTCATCCGCCAACACCCCCGCCGTGACCCCCGCCACCACAACCAGCGGCAAGCCGATCCGGAACCCCACCCGAAACAAGGGCGTCAACCACAGGCGCTGCATCCGATAGGCCCACCGCGACGGCGCCGGATCGCGCCGAACGCCGGTCTTGACCGGCCCCCGCGGTGCCCCCGCCGCCGCCCGAGGCGCCCCGGGATAATCCTCCCGCGTGGCGATCAGCGGTCGCATGAGGCATCCTCCACCATCCAGGCCATCAGTTCTGGAAAGGAAATCCCGACATGCGCCGCCTGTTCCGGGGCCAGAGAGGTGGGGGTCATGCCCGGCTGGGTGTTGGTCTCCAACAGGATCAGCCCATCAAGTCCCCGGGCCTCGTCCCAGCGAAAATCGGTCCGGCTCAACCCCTTGCACCCCAAGGCGCGATGGGCGCGCAGGGCATAATCCAGGCAAGCGGCCTCGATCTCGGCCGGAATATTCGCGGGCAGTTGATGCCGGCTGCCCCCCGGCTTGTATTTCGCGTCGTAATCATACCAGCCCTCGGTCTGGATATCGGTCACGCACAGCGCCCGATCCCCCATGACCGTCACCGTCAATTCCCGCCCGGGCGCATAGGTTTCCACCATGACAACCCGGGGCATGCTGGCCGCCAATCGCGGCGCATTCGCCCCCGGCCGCACGATATAGACGCCGACCGACGATCCTTCGTTGTTGGGCTTCACCACATAGGGCGGCGGCAAGACATGGCCCGCCTCCACCTCTTCGGCCGTGGCAAGGCGGCTGTCGACCGTGGGCAAACCGGCGGCGCGATAGATCTCCTTGGTGCGGGTCTTGTCCAAGGCCAAGGCCGAGGCCAGCACCCCAGAATGGGTATAGGGAATCCGGAGCCATTCCAGAATGCCCTGCACACAGCCGTCCTCACCCCAACGGCCATGCAGCGCGTTGAACACACAATCCGGTTTGATTTCAAGCAATTGGGCAACCAGATCCGGGCCGGCATCGACCTCGATCACCTCATACCCAGCCTCACGCAGCGCCTTTGCACAGGATTTACCTGTAGACAGCGAAACCTCTCGCTCAGCCGAGAAGCCGCCCAACAATACCGCCACGCGAGACATCCTGCTCGATGCACCCGCCATAGTTCTGCCTCTGGGGACTTTTGTCCCCTATTCGTTATTTCGCCGCCGGTTCACCGACGCGCATGATTTCCCACTCTAGCGTGATCCCGCTGTTTTGGAAAACCCTTTTTCGCACATCCTCGCCCAGATTTTCAAGATCAGCCGCGGTTGCCCCCCCCGCATTGATCAGGAAATTGGAATGCATAACAGACATTTGCGCACCACCGACCCGCGCCCCACGCATGCCGGCGTCGTCAATCACCTTCCACGCCTTCAACTCATGCGTGTCATCCGCCCGGCCCGTCGAGGAATGCCCGACCGGATTGCGAAAGGTCGATCCCGCGCTGCGCTCCTTGGTCGGCTGCGAGGCGTCGCGCTTGGCAATCTGATCCTTCATCCGCGCCGCCAGCGCCTCCGGGTCGCCCAAAGGCGCAGCAAAGGTCGCCGCCACGATCACCGCCCCTTCGGGCAAATCCGATTGCCGATAGCGCAGACGCAGATCGGCCGCCGCAATCGTGGCAACCGTACCGTCGCGCAGAACCACCGTGACATGCTCCAGCACATCCGCAACGTAATGGCCATAACAGCCCGCATTCATCCGCACCGCCCCACCGATGCTGCCCGGAATGGTCCGCAAAAAGGTCAGATCGACCCCCGCCTCCGCCGCCTTCAGCGCCACATGGGCATCCAGCGCCGCCGCGCCGGCGGTCACGCGATTGCCCTCGACCGAGATCCCGTTGAACCCGCGCCCCAACCGCACCACCACGGCGCGGATCCCGCCATCCCGCACGATGAGATTGCTGCCCACCCCCATCGGAAACACCGGGATCGACGGGGCCAAAGCCGCCAGAAACGCCGACAGATCGTCCCGATCCGCTGGCAGAAACAGATAATCGGCCGGCCCACCGACCCGAAGCCAGGTCAGGTCCGCCAAAGGACGATCAGGGGTCAAAGGACCGCGGGGAGTGGGAAGATGTTCCATGCCTCCCGTGCTAGACGAAGCCCTGCCCGCTGCGCAAGCCCCCGACCGAAACTCCAGCAAAAAACCCGATGTCACCCCCGGTCCACCGGCCGTCCACCTGAAATGCACCCCCTGTACAGACGCGACGCACCTAGCCAACCCGCTTCGCACGCGGGGACCACGCGCGACCTCAGCGTCCGGAATGTTGCTCCCCAAGAGCGGGGGTTTCACACCCCCGGCGGGCTTGCTGACGCAACCCCGCTCCCCCGTGGGATATTTAAGCCAAGATAAAGGCCATTTACCTTGGTCGAAATATCCCGGGGTGAGGCCGCAGGCCGAGGGGCAGAGCCCCTGCCCTTCTTTTGGCGGCCGCGCAGCGCTTGGCGCGGGCGGTCAGGGGGTGGCGATGCGTTTGAGCCAGCGGAAGGCAAAGATCACCGGCCAGCGCAGGACGGAGGTTCCGCCGGCGAGGATGGCGAGGCCGAAGACCGGGCCGTTTTGCAGTGTGACCCATCCGACCAGCGGGATGCCAAGGGCGATCAGGGCATAGGCTGCGGGCCAATGGATGCGATTGGGCAAGGCGGCGATGATGGCGGCCAGAACGAACCAGAGGCAGGCCAGGGTCAGGGAGAGGGTCATGGCATCTTTCCTTTCTGTGCGCCGGATCGTCGTCTGTCAGGCCAGCGCGGTCAGGCCGCAGAGCCAGACAGGCGGGTTGGCAGGTTGTTGGCCCAGGTCGAAATCGTGCCGGCGCCGAGGCAGACGAAGATGTCGCCGGGGCGGGCCTCATCGGTGAAGAGGCGGGACAGATCGGCCTCGTCGGTCACGGCGCGGGCATGGCGGTGGCCGTGGGCGATCAGGCCCGCGATCAGATCGTCGCGGCTGGCGCCGGGGATCGGGTCTTCGCCTGCGGCATAGACATC
>JALQUQ010000181.1 GCA_023263735.1 Paracoccaceae bacterium
GTTGCAGGCGCTGTTGGGGCTGATTGCCCCTGTCGAGGCCCCAACGACACCTTCGCCCGACGCGGCATCTGACTTTGATACCGGATTGGCGCAACGCCTGCCGCTGTCTATCCTTCTGGTCGATGACAATGCCATGAACCGAAAATTGGGCAGCAAGGTTCTGGCGCGGCTTGGGTATGGGCCCGACATGGCCGAAGACGGGTTTCAGGCGATCACAGCCTGTCTGGAAAAGCCCTATGATCTGGTCTTGATGGATGTCGAAATGCCGGGGCTGAACGGGATCGACGCCACGTCGCGCATCCGGTCAGAGAGCAAGGGACGGGTCCCCTATATTGTTGCGCTGACGGCCAATGCCATGACCGGGGACCGAGAGCGTTACATCGCAAGTGGCATGGACGACTATCTGTCGAAACCGCTTCGGATCGACGCCCTGATCGAAACCCTAAGCAAGGCCGCCGAGCGGGCGCGCGCAACCTCCCAGCCCTGACACCGCCCCTAACGGCGATGCGCGCGGCGGGTGAACCTGACCTCGGTATCCTCGGCTTCGCGTTTCGCACCGACCAGCGCAAGTCCGATCATGATCAGGGCCAAGGCGGCAATGGTCACCAAAGACAGGAGCTCGCCCAAAAGCAGGATGCTCCAACCGATGCCCGCAACCGTAGAGACATAGGCCGACTGACTGCCAAACACTGCGCCAGCCACGGCGATCAGATAGACATAGAACAAGAACACCCCCACGGTGCGAACGGCCTCGACCACGATGAGCAAGGCCCCGCGCCCCATGTCGGTCGTCAGCAAAAACACCTGATCAAGGCTGTAGGCCAGCGGCAGGGTCAGCGCCGCCGCAGCCAAGAGCATCACCCCAATCGCCGCAACTGGGTCAAGGTCGGGGGGGTTCTTCTTATCCAGCAGGATATCCATCAAACCGTACATCACCGGGATCGTGGCCGCGACCATCAGCCAGACCCAATCGTCAACACCGTCAAGCTGGTCGCGGGCCAAAAGCAGCAGCAACACCCCGGCCAGCCCGATACACAATCCGACAAACCGCTGTGTCGTCGGGTTTTCAATCCGCAGGATCGCCGCCAGCAGAAACACCGTGAACCCCTGCAGAGCTAGGATAATCGACAACATAATGCCGGTCACGCGCCCCGCGGCCTCGAACATGATGATCGTGGTCAGGCCATGAAGAACAGCCCAAGCCAGCAGAAAGCCCACCACGGGCCCAGACAGCCGCCCCAGCCTGCCCCGGGCGAACGCCACGCCAAGGCACATCAAACCAGCCAGCAGGTTCACCCAAAGGGCCGTTCCCATCGGCAGGGGAATGTCCTGATAAAGCAGGATGGACAGCGGAACGCCAAGGCCGCTGGCGACACCCGTCGCAAGCAACAACACAATGCCTTTCATCGTGCGGACATTGCGCTGCAACTGACGCTCACGCTCATAGACATGTTCGGCCATGTCACGGAACACGCGCCCCAATTTGCCCACGGCATCCGAACGCTCGGCAACTTCATTCAGCCCCAGCTTGGCGGGATGAAAGGTCGAGGTTTCCATCCTCTCGGCGGCCGCGATCAGCCGATCCACCTGCCGCAAATGGTCCAGTTCTGCCATGCGCAGGCGCTTTTTTTCGATACAGGCGGTCACGCGGGCGCGAAAAAGCGTTGCCTCGAACTGCTTGGGCAGAAAATCGGTGGCCCCCAGTTCAATGGCACGGGCCACGCTGTCGGTATCATTCTCAAGACCGGAAATCACCAGAACCGGAATTTCAGCCAAAAGCGGATCGACTCCCAGATGGTGCAAAACCTCGAACCCATCCATCTCGGGCATCAGAATGTCCAAAAGGATCAGATCGACATCACGCTTGCGCAGCACGTCTAAAGCCGCCTGCCCGCCATCGACCTCGATCGCGTCATGCCCCAAAGTGCGCAGCGCCATTACCAACTTTCGCCGACTGATCTTGTTATCGTCAACGACAAGAACTTGCCCGGTTCCGTACAATATCAGGACTCGCTTCCGCCGATCTCGGCCTTCAATGCAAAAAGGACCTCTGGCCACAGGGCAGCGATCTCTTTCACCCTTTCGGACAAGTTGCCACCAAAGCCGGGGGTGTTCAGATCCTGCTCCAACGCCGCACAAAGCCGGGCAAAGTCCACCGCCCCCAAATCGCGGGCATTCGACTTCAACGAATGCGCGCCGCGCCGGACAGTTTCGGTGTCTGCCGCTCCCGCAGCCCGCGCCATATCGGCAAGCTGAAGGGGCGCATCCTCGATAAACTCACCGATCAGCTCTTCAAGATCGGCCCGATCACCGCCGATGACCGCTTGCAGATCACGAAGGGCATTGCGGTCGAGCACGGCGCGAAACTCCGATTGATGTCGAAAAAACATGCGTCAGCGAATGAAGTCGGTCAAGCGTGACCGTGCCACCAAAGTTGTTTTTTCATGGCGTAAGATCGCGCAAAACGCGAAACCCGCAGACAACGTTGCCTTGCCAACGCACATCGGCGCGGATACTCCTGACCTATGCTCATTCTCGACAACATCATCAGTGACCGCGGGTCGAAATATGCCGTGTCCGGCGGCCCCTGCCGGTCTGACAATGAGGCAAAGGCCTTTATCAAGACGCTTTGCAAAACAAAGAAATTCGCCAAAGCCACCCACAACAGTTGGGCCGTGTTGACCGCCGACGCCGCGATCAAGAACGATGACGGCGAAGCCGGCGCGGGCATGGTGATTTTGCGCATGCTGGAACGCGAAGGCCTGCGCGATCATGTTGTGGTGGTCACGCGGTGGTTCGGCGGTAAACATCTGGGTGGCGACCGGTTCCGGCACGTGCAAGACGCGGTGCGAATTTATCTGGACAGCTTGCGGGAAAACCAAAACGTCCAAGACACCGCGTCCAGATGACGGAAACATCCCGATAGGCCTACGGCCATCGGTATGGGCGGGGGCCCGGAGGGACCCTGTACATTGGTCCGATACGCCGGATCATAGGCGAAACTACCGCCGGGCGTCACCATATCACTGACAGATTTCATCCGTGTACCAAAAAGAAATGCCCGCAAATGCGGGCATTTCCTTTCTTCCACCGGCCGCGTCAGAAGTCGACCGAATAGCCCGCTTCAAAGCCCAGACCGCCTGACGGATCGGCCTTGACCCCACCGCGCAGCCGCCCGTTCCACAGCGAGCGTTCAAAGAACAGTTCAACCCGCCCCGTGGTCGCACCCGTGGTTTTGCTGCCATCAAGGGTCAGGCCAAAGGCATGACCGTCCCGATCGGCTTCGCTGGCAAATTCGATGGTTCCGCCATAGCCGCAGCCCATCGACAATCCACCCATGCCCCAGTCGCACAACAGGCGCGGCGTCACCGACAAGCTTAGCGGCGACCGTTGCAGCAGATCCTCGATCCGCAGCTCGATAAACCCGCGCCCACCGGCCACGCTGGCCACATCCAGGCTACCGCTGTCCTTCAGATCGCCCCGCGCCGCTTCGATGCTGGCCTTGCCACCCGGTGACCAGGCAAGGTCAACCCCGGCACGCGGAGACAGTACAAGCTGCCCGGCGCGGGTTTCCCCCGACACAGCCATCCCGGCGAAGAGCGCGCCATAGCTGTAGCTTCCCGTCGCCGAAATCGCGCCCTGAGCCCGGTCAAAGCTAAGGTCAAAGCTGTGCCGCCCCGCTGCTGCGCCCAGATAGTAGTCAAGGAACAGACCATTCGCCCAACGATCGGCCCCATACAGGCCCCCATTCAGACCAAAGCCAAGGATCTTGCCTTCGCCCGTGCTGTTGACCTTGCTCTGCGAAGCATAGGCCCCAACGAACCTGCCCCGCACCCTGTTATCGGTGACAAAGCGTTCGCGACGCACCGACAGGTTCAGCATGGCCTGATCGAGCCCGCGATCCGAATGCAGCACGCTGACATCGCCAGAAACGATGCGCCAACTGTCGGTACCGCAATCGTGGCTTTCGCGGTTAAAGCTGCCGTCGATCAATCCACCGCGGTCATTCTGGCTGGCATTCAGGCCGTGGTCGGTCTTGGTGGTATTCACACAGGGCCCGTCCTTGGACTCCAACGCGACGAATTCGATCCGGCGGTTTGCCGCGCGGCCGGTTTCGGTCGCATTGTCGGCAATCGGACGGCTCTCGCCAAAACCGCGTGCCCGCAGCCGGTCTTTTGCCACGCCGCGTGCCTGCATCGCCGCAACCACGGCCTCGGCACGGCTTTGGCTCAGCGCCAGATTCTCCGCCTCGCCGCCGATATCGTCGGTATGGCCCGCCACGTCAAAGCCGATGCCATCACAACCGGAAAGGATGCGGCTCAGCTCGTCCAGCAGACGGTCGCTATCGGCGCTGATCTCTGCGCTTCCGGTGGCGAAATGGATCATCTGCCCCGACAACGCGGCATCCAGCGCCATCTGGCAACTGTTACCATCCCGCGATTTCAACCGGTTCAGCGCCCCTTCGGCATAGCCCTGCATCCGCGCGCTCTGCCCCGCCATGGTCGCCGCCAGATCGTCGCGCAGAATATCCGCCACCTCTTGCCGCACATCCTCAAGCAGCTTCGGCTCCATCGGGATATGGTTGTTCGACACCCCGTTCGAGGTCGTCGCCGCCTCGCTCGTAAAGGTGAAGTTGAACGCGAGGTAATAGGTCTGCGGCTGCCCCTGCGCCGGTTGGGCCACCGGCACGATCTTTTCAATGCCACCGCCAAGGCTGGGCGTATAGGCCCCCGTCGCGGGTGGCACGGCCTCGGCCAAGCGGTAATTGGTCTTTTCGACCTGCAGCGTATAGGTGCCGCTTTGCGCCACAGTCGGGTCAAACAAGAAGACGTAGGCACCATCCGCACCGGTAATCTTGCCGTTGCTATCCCCAAGCGTGGTGTTCAGCCAACTGTCCGGAACGGCCACGCCATTGAAAAGCAACGTCACCTTTGCCCCTGCAATGGGCGCAAAGCTCGTTGAATCATAGACGACCCCCGCCGGATCGACAAAGAACGCATCCTGATGGAGCTCGACCGCACCCGCATCCACAGAAATCGCGGTGATGCGATTGCCGTCGGCATTGGCCGTCGCGCTGCTCGACGCCAGATTGGCATCAGGATCGGGAGAGACGAATTCCACCCCATAGGTTCCCGGCGGCACATTGAGGAACACATACTTTCCCTCAGCATCCGTCACCGTCGAAATCGGATTTGACTGGTCATCCAGCGCCCGTTCATAGACGCCCGAACCGGGGGAAGTTTCCTTCAGCAAATAGACGGTCACGCCCGCCGCACCAGACAGATAGGTTTTCACCTGACCGCTGATCTCGCCGGGGAAGCCGGTTCCGGTCGGTTTCCCGTCTTGCGCATCGCTCGAACGGTTGCCTTCGACCCGGCTTTCAGCCTCCACCAGCGTCCCATCAGGGGCCTTGCCAGACACGGCGGCGATATTTTCCACCCCGCCGACCGCAATCGTGGCCGCCGTCAGCGCATAGCGCGCCTCCAACGTCCAGACCTGCCCCACGGACAATGTGTCCCCCGGCAACACCGGCGCCGTATCCAGCACCAATGGATTGCCGTCCAGATCACGGAACGTGTCAACCAGTGCCAGATCATGCAGGGTCAGATTGCCGACATTCTCGATCTTGATCGAATAGACCAGCACGTCGCCGGGCCGCACGCCATCCGCCAGCGCGGATTCGTCCACCGTCTTGGTGATCTTGAGGGCGGGCGTGCCC
>JALQUQ010000182.1 GCA_023263735.1 Paracoccaceae bacterium
GTGCAGCAAAGCCTCGTGCTGCATGCGCGGCTGTTTTCGGTGCCCGAGGCCGAGATTGATGCACGTGTCGCCGAGATGGCTCAGCGGTTTGGCCTGGATTCGATGCTCGATGCCATGCCGGACAGCCTGCCGCTGGGCATGCGCCAGCGCCTGTCGCTGGCGGTGGCGATGGTGCATGCGCCCGAGTTGCTGATTCTGGACGAGCCCACGTCCGGCGTCGATCCGGTCGCGCGTGACCAGTTCTGGCGCCTGCTGGTCGAGCTCTCGCGCCGGGACCGGGTCACGATCTTCATCTCGACCCACTTCATGAACGAGGCCGAGCGCTGCGACCGCGTCTCGCTGATGCACGCCGGCCGCGTGCTGGCCAGCGACCAGCCGGCGGCCATCGTGGCGCAGCGCGGCGCCGCGACGCTGGAGCAGGCCTTCATCGAGCATCTGCTGGAGGCTGGCGGCGGCGGGCTGTCGCAGGCTGGCATCGACCGCGCCTATCACGACACCTACTACGTGGTTGCGCACTTCCACTACGTGATGTCGCTGGGCGCTGTGTTCGGGATCTTTGCGGGCATCTACTTCTGGTTCGGCAAGATGTCGGGCCGTCAGTACCCGGAATGGGCGGGCAAGCTGCACTTCTGGATGATGTTCATCGGTGCAAACCTGACCTTCTTCCCGCAGCACTTCCTGGGCCGCAACGGCATGCCGCGTCGTTACATCGACTATCCGGCCGCCTTTGCTGACTGGAACTACATCTCGTCGCTCGGTGCGTTCCTGTCCTTCGCGTCCTTCGTCTTCTTCATCGTCGTGATTTTCTACTCGCTGTTTGCTGGCAAGCGCGTGACCGAAAAGAACTACTGGAACGAATACGCAGACACGCTGGAATGGACCCTGACCTCGCCCCCGCCGGAACACACCTTCGAGCAACTGCCGAAGCAATCCGACTGGGACAAGGGCCACGCCCACTAAGCGTTGACTGACCCAACAGAAAAGGCCCCGGACATCTCCGGGGCCTTTTTCATTTCTGGCGATCAAGGGGGTGTACGCCGCCCCGATTTCCATCAATGATGGGGGTCAAAAGGCGGGGGCAGCCCGCAGTGCCTGTGTTGGGGGAAGCATGCAATTCGCCGCCGTCGTCGTGACCATCATCTGGCTGGTGTTTCCCTTTGTCTTTCTGCCCGCCGCCCGCGAAATGGGGCTGCCCCGGTTGATTGCGGGCCTTGCCTTTACCTCGGTCATTCTTGCGGGGCTTTCGGCCATTCCGGTGGCTGGCGCGCCAAGCAGCGAATTCGCGCGTCTGGGCTTTTCGCTGATGGCCGCCGCCGGTGTGGCACTGATCGCCGCCGGGCTGGGCCAGCGCCGCAAATCCCGCCTGCCCGGCGGACTGGCCGGCCTTGGTCTGTTGATCCTGTATCTGGGCAGCTTTCTGAAATTCCTGCGCACCGCCGTTCCAGACACCATGACCGCGCTCTTGGGCGGAACCGGGCCCGGCGCCCTCCCCGTCTCGGGGTCACTCAATATCGATGCGGCTCAGGGCGTCGGTTTGCTGCTGGTTCTGGCCGCGCTGCTGATCGCCATCGCCGCCCAATTGCGGGGCCGCTAGGGTCCCTTCCATGCAGCGCGCGCTCCTCCTTCTCCTGATCCTTTCGGCCTGCACGTCTTCGCCCTCTGACGAAGACATCCCGCCGCCCGTTGACCCCGCCCGGATTCAGACCCTCACGCTGGAGCGGTCCTATACCTTGCGCGACGCAAGAGAGGCCGAGTTCCTGCAAGAGATCCGCGGCGCGGCCAAAGATGCCTGCGGCGGGGCACATTCCATTCTGGCCACCCGCCCGATCGGTTCGGAAATCGTGGCCGAAGAGGGGCTTTACCGGATGTATGAGATCGACATCGCCTGCCAAGGATAAAGTGTCACAGGGCTGGACGAACGAAAAACCAAGATTATCCTCTGTGCCGCGAACAGGATGGACCCCCGATGCCCTATACTTGGCAAACCACAGATGATGGCCAACAACTTGACCTTTGGCCCTATCGATCCCTGCCGAAACGGGGGTTTGCCGTGTTCATCCTCTGCACCTCGGGCCTGTTGGCCTTGCCGCTGTTTCCGCTTTTGGGCAGCCCTACGCTTTGGGTGCTGTTGCCCTTTCTGATCGCGGCGGTCGCGGCGATCTGGTTCGCGCTTCAGCGCAATTACAAAGACGGCGAGATTGTCGAACAGTTGCACATGACCCCGCAAAACCTGCGGCTGACCCGCCATGGCCCGCGCGGAAAGGTCCAGACGTGGGAGGGAAACCCCTATTGGGTGCGGGTTGAACTGCATGCAAAGGGGGGGCCGGTTCCGAATTACCTGACCCTGAAAGGCGGCCCCCGCGTGGTGGAAATCGGCGCCTTCCTCTCCGAGGAAGAGCGCCTGTCACTGGCTGACGATCTCGGCCGTCATTTGGCACAAGCGCGCGTTTAGGGCGCGCGGTTAGGCCGCGCGACTGCGCACCACCGTGAACAAGAACACCAGCATCGACGCAAAGGTCAGAATCGACCCGATGGCCGCCAAGGCCTCGCCCTTTTCATTGATCGCCGGCAAGATGCCCGGCACCATGCAGACGACCCCGGCCAAGGCCAAAAGATAATGCACCTTGGCCAAGCCGCTGGCCGCGGCCGAGGGCACCAGATGATAAAAGACGCCGAACAGCGCCATTGTCACCCAACCCACCAAATTCAGATGCGCATGCGCGGGCGCCGCGATGTGGTCGCCCGAAATCGCCATGTGAATCCCCCACATCATCCCCAAGGTCACACACAGCACACCGGTTGCAAAAAACAAGAACGCTACACCACGCATTTTTTAGCCCCCCGATTTGAACAGGGCCGTCTGTGCGGCCCCACACCGGCAGGCTATCAAAAGATATGGGACACAGGAAGAAAATCCCATGTCCCATATAAATATATTAAACTGTTCAGGAGAGGCGGTCTTAAGACAGGCGCGATTTTACCGCCGGGCCTACCGCGCCAAAATCCATTTGGCCGGTGTATTTCGCCTTTAGCTCGCCCATCACCTTGCCCATGTCGCGAATGCCGGTCGCCCCGACGGCGGCAATCGCGGCACCGATCGCGGCTTCGACTTCATCGGCATTCAACTGGCGCGGCAGGAATTCTTCGATCACCTTGACTTCGGCCAGTTCCTTTTCCGCCAGTTCCAGCCGCCCGCCCTCTTCATAGGCGCGCGCGGATTCCTGCCGCTGTTTCACCATCTTGCCCAGAATGGCCAGAATTTCGCCCTCATCCACGCTGGCTTCGCCACCTTCGCCCCGATTGGCGATTTCGCGGTCTTTGATCGCGGCATTGATCAGGCGCAGGGTCGACACGCGGTCGGCCATCTTCGACTTCATCGCTTCCTTCAATTCGGTCTGCAAGCGGTCGCGCAGGGCCATGTCTTCGCCTTCCTTTTGTTGGTCGCGCTACCATACAGATTGTCACTGCGATGGGCAACTGGTCGCGACTTTTTCAACATATTGATATATAAGGAAACTCCATTTCCAGCGAACCCTTGACCCCGCCCCTTATCCCCCTTAGGTTCCGCGCAATTTGCCGATAGGAGAGTCGCCATGCCTGCTTCGCAGAAGCCAACCGCTTGCCTTGCACTTGCTGATGGGACGCTCTTTTACGGCCGCGGCTTTGGGGCCACGGGCGAAACCGTCGCCGAACTGGTGTTCAACACCGCGATGACCGGGTATCAGGAAATCATGACCGACCCGTCTTATGCGGGCCAGATCGTCACCTTTACCTTCCCCCATATCGGAAACGTCGGCGTCACCCCCGAGGATGACGAAACCGCCGAACCCGTGTCCGAAGGCATGGTCGTCAAATGGGACCCGACCGAGCCGTCGAACTGGCGCGCGACCGAGGAATTGACCGCTTGGCTGTTGAAAAAGGGCCGCATCGGCGTCGGTGGCATCGACACCCGCCGCCTGACCCGCGCCATTCGCCAACAGGGCGCGCCGCATGTGGCACTCGCCCACAATCCCGATGGCGTCTTTGACATCGAAAAGCTGGTGGCCAAGGCCCGCGCGTGGAAGGGTCTGGTCGGTCTTGATCTGGCCAAAGACGTGTCGTGCACCCAATCCTACCGCTGGGATGAAAAGCGTTGGGCGTGGCCCGAAGGCTATTCCCAGCGTGAGGGCGATGGCCTGCGGGTCGTGGCCATCGACTACGGTGCCAAGCGTAACATCCTGCGGTGCCTTGCTTCGGCTGGCTGCGACGTCACCGTTCTGCCCGCCACCGCCACCGCCGAAGATGTGCTGGCGCTGAATCCCGAAGGCGTGTTCCTGTCGAACGGCCCCGGCGATCCGGCCGCAACCGGCGCATATGCCGTGCCGATGATCCAAAGCATTCTGGCCCGCGATCTGCCGGTCTTTGGCATTTGCCTTGGCCATCAGATGCTGGCCTTGGCCTTGGGTGCCAAAACGGTCAAGATGAACCACGGCCACCACGGCGCGAACCACCCGGTCAAGGAAACGAAAACCGGCAAGGTCGAAATCACCTCGATGAACCACGGCTTTACGGTCGATACCCAGACCCTGCCCAAAGGCGTGGTCGAAAGCCATGTGTCGCTGTTCGACGGATCGAACTGCGGGATCGAGGTCGAGGGCAAGCCGGTGTTTTCGGTCCAGCACCACCCCGAAGCCAGCCCCGGCCCGCAAGACAGCTTTTATCTGTTCGAGCGGTTCGCCAACGCCATGCGCGAGCGTCGTTCGGCCTAAAGAGCACAGACTTCCGCCGTTAATTTACTGTTAACCTTGTGCAGGCACCCTGCCCCCGGGATGTATCGGGGACAGGGTCGTGAACCTTCGGCAAAAGCCAGCATTTTCGGTCTTTACCGGCGGCAAGGCCCCGCCTGCCGGGCCAGTGCCCGTCTTTCCCGTTCACCCCTCCCCCCCGCCCGATGACCGCAGCGCCGCGAAAAAGCTGGGCGTCACGCTGTTGGGCGCCGGCCTGATCTCGGCCGAGGATATGGTGCGCGCGCTGGCGGCTCAGGCCAAAACCGGCGGCCCGCTGGCCGATCATCTGATCTCGCTGGGGCTGATCGCCAGCCGCCCCCTGTTTCGCGCCATCGCCGCCCATTGGTCCACCGAATGGGTCGATCTGGCCGCACAGCCGCCCGATGTCCGCCTGATCGATCAATTGGGGGCCAATATCTGCCTCAGGCTCTCGGTCCTGCCATGGCGCCAGTCGGGCGGGGTCACGCTGATCTGCACCCCCTACCCCGAGGTGTTTGCCCGCCACCTGTCTCGGCTGACCCGGCTCTTCGGTCGCGTCGTCATGGTGGTGTGCGAGGCGCAGGCCCTGACCGACGCCATTTTGCGCCATCGCGGGGCGCGGCTGGCCCAGATGGCCGAGGTGCGGGTGCCCGCCGGGGAAAGCTGCCGGTTCTATTCGCCGACAGGTCTGATCGCGATCATCGTCCTTGCTGCGCTCTTGGGCGTGCCCCTCACCATCGCCGCGCCCAGCGCGTTGATTGATGCCGCAGCGCTTTGGGCCATCGTTACGCTGGTACTGTCGGTGGGGCTCAAGGCTTTGGCGACGGGCCTCACCCTTGCGCCCCGGCCCCCCGCGCCCCCCTCCACCGCAATTGC
>JALQUQ010000183.1 GCA_023263735.1 Paracoccaceae bacterium
TGCTTCACGCCTCGTTCGCGTCGGCCAGGGGCAAGGCCGTTTGCCGTTTGACACGACGCAAGACGAACTCGGTGCTGGCGTCCCGCACAACACCCGTGGCCAAAAGGCCATCGTTGATAAAGTGCTCCAATTCTCCGGCAGAGCGCGCAACGACCGACATGATATAGCGCGCCTTACCCGTCACCGTTGCACAATCGACGATCCTGCTGTCACGCGCCACGAATTCTTCGAACAGCTTGCGGGCAGCCGGGGAATGATCTGACAGCACCACCTGCACAAAGGCAGAAACCGTCAAGCCAACGGAATGCGGGTTCAGGATGGCAACTTGTCGCTCGATGACACCGGCATCCTCAAGCGCGCGTATGCGCCGCCATGTGGGCGAGGGCGACAGGCCGGCTTTGCCCGCAACCTCGGCCAAGGATTGCCGCGCATCTGATTGCAGCGTCGATAAAATCGCCAGATCAAACTTGTCCAATGCTGACATCCTGCCCAGGGCCCTCGTATGAGTTCCCTAGCAGTTTGACAACCTTTACGCGATTACAGCAACAGTTTATCGCCAAAAAGCTGCGTTAATTTTTGCGGCTGGCCGTTAGGCGGCGTGCGCCCCGCCTGCCAGCCCCCGCACAAACGACAAAATGTCTGCCACGCTGCGCTTTTCCTCGATCATCTTGACGATGGCCGAGCCCACTACGCATCCGTCGGCTACGCTGGCGATGGATTTGGCGGTTTCGGGCGAACGGATGCCAAAGCCAACGATGACCGGCAGGTCGGTGGCGGCCTTGATCCGGGCGACTTCGGGCGCGACGTCCATCGCTTGGGCAGCAGCGGCACCTGTGATGCCGGTGATCGAGACGTAGTACACAAACCCGCTGGTGTTGCGCAGAACGGTCGGCAGGCGCTTTTCATCCGTGGTCGGCGTGGCAAGACGGATGAAATTCAAACCAGCATCGCGAGCCGGAAGGCACAGTTCGTCATCCTCTTCGGGCGGCAGGTCGACAACGATCAACCCATCGATCCCGGCCTCATGCGCGTCTTTCAAGAAACGGGCTACGCCGCGCGAATAGATGGGGTTGTAATAGCCCATCAAAACAATCGGGGTCTTGTCATCGGTCTTTCGGAAATCCCGCACCATTTGCAGGGTCTTTTCCAGAGTCTGCCCATTTTCCAAGGCGCGCTGCCCGGCCAATTGAATGGTCGGCCCGTCGGCCATCGGGTCGGTGAACGGCATTCCCAATTCGATGATATCAACGCCCGCCTCCGGCAGACCCTGCATCACCGCCATCGAGGTTTCGACATCCGGATCGCCGGCCATGATATAGGCAACAAACGCCTTTTTGCCTTCGGCTTTGAGGCGTGCAAAAGAGGCGTCGATTCTGGTCATGGCTGGATCTTCCCTGTTAAACCCGAAAAGGGGTTTGCACGGCAAATAGGGGAAAAGCAATGGCCCTATGCAAGGGCCGAGATGATCCAGTGGGTTCCAAAGCGGTCTTTCACCATTCCAAACCCGGGCGAAAAGAAGGTCGGGCCAAAGGGGTGGATCAGATTTCCCCCCTCCAACAACCTGTCGAACCACATCTGGCCGATATCAACAGATTTGGCCACCTGCATGATCGACACGGCCTTTTGGGGGTCGCCCTCGACTCCGGGTGGAAAATCCGACGCCATCAAGACCCCATCCCCGATCCGCACTTGGGCATGCATCATCCGCTGATCCGCCCCTTGACGCGGGTCACCGCCGGGCATGGCTGCATAGGGCATCATCTGCAGGTCCGTTCCGCCAAAAATCTCGGCATAGGCGGTCATGGCCTGGGCGCAATTGCCCTGAAAGTGAATATACGGGTGCGTCGTCATGGTGGCCTCCTCGATAGCGATCAACCTAATCTGGCAGATCGCGTTCGGCTAGCTTGATAAACGGGCGCTACGTGAATAGAAGCGGGCCGTCCGCACACAGGAGGCGAAGATGGGTTTCAAAATGGGTATCGTGGGTCTGCCGAACGTTGGCAAGTCGACCCTGTTCAACGCACTGACCCGCACGGCAGCGGCTCAGGCCGCGAACTTTCCGTTTTGCACCATCGAGCCCAACGTGGGGGAAGTGGCCGTTCCTGACGACCGTCTGGACAAATTGGCCGCTATCGCCGGATCGAAACAGATCATCCCGGCGCGCATGACCTTTGTCGACATCGCCGGCCTTGTCCGCGGCGCATCCAAAGGCGAAGGCCTGGGCAACCAGTTTCTGGCGAACATCCGGGAATGCGACGCCATCGCCCATGTGTTGCGGTGTTTCGAAGATGGCGACATCACCCATGTCGAAGGGCGCATCGACCCGGTCGCTGATGCTGAAACGATCGAAACCGAATTGATGCTGGCCGATCTGGAGTCGATCGAGCGCCGCCGCGCCAACCTCGCCCGCAAGCTAAAGGGCGGCGACAAGGAATCTCTGGATCAAGATCGCTTGTTGGCCGTCGCGCAAAAAGCCTTGGAAGACGGAAAGCCCGCACGCACGGTCAAAGTGTCCGAAGATGACGAACGTGCGTGGCGGATGTTGCAACTGTTGACCGCCAAACCCGTTCTGTATGTTTGCAACGTCGAAGAAAGCAAAGCCGCCAACGGCAATTCGCAATCGGACCGCGTTGCCGAAATGGCCAAGGCCCAAGGCGCCGGCACCGTCGTGATCAGTGCCCGGATCGAGGAAGAACTGGCCCAGATGCCGGCCGAAGATTCGGCAATGTTCCTTGAGGAAATGGGTTTGACCGAAGCGGGCCTGGATCGCTTGATCCGTGCGGGCTATGCGCTTTTGGGGCTGCAAACCTATTTCACCGTCGGCCCGAAAGAGGCCCGCGCCTGGACGATCAGCAAGGGCATGTTGGCGCCTCAGGCCGCTGGTGTGATCCATGGCGATTTTGAACGCGGCTTCATCCGCGCCGAGACGGTTGCCTTTGCCGACTACGTTTCCTGCAAAGGCGAAGCGGGCGCGAAAGAGGCCGGAAAGTTCCGCGTCGAAGGCAAGACCTATGAAGTGAAGGACGGCGACGTCATGCACTTCCTGTTCAACGGCTGATTTTCGATCTTCGGGCCAGAAACGCCGCCAACCCGTCCTCCTCGGGGTACCAAAGATTGCCGCGCCGCGCCTCTTCGGCGCGGCGTCTGTATTCGCTGGGGGACATGGCGGTGACCTTCTTGAATACCCGGGAAAAGTAATAAGGATCGCTGTATCCTGTTCGCGCCCCCGCCTCGGCAACCGAGACCCCCGACGCAATCAAATCCATCGCCCGCTCAATGCGCTTGAAGTCTTGAAACTGGCGGGGCGTCACGCCGATGCGCCTTTGGAACTCGCGCTGAAAGTAGTCTGGATTGTACCCTGCATCGGCGACAGCGCGCAGGGCGACCGCCTTGCTCAATGGTTCGGATGCAATGCGCCCGGCGGCTACGCTGACGGCAAGGTCGATGCCCCCGGCCGACGGCTGATAGATCTTGTCATCCTTCCAGCCCAAGAACGCCTCATCGATATAGGCCAAGAGCAGAACCATCAGGCTGTGATGCTGTGCCAAGGTGACAGACGACGCGGGAGCGGTATTCCGATAGTGCCACCCCAAGCTTTCAATCATCGGCCAATTCGCAAAGGTGACCTTTGACCGAAGGCGCAGACGAGAGAACAGATTCGCTTCCGCAAAAATGGACAGCGTGAAATGTTGCGCAAAGCCGATAAAGGCGCTCTTGGTCGGATTGCGCCCCTGAAATCGCATATTCCGGGGGATCACCATCGCCTGACCCTTTTCCAAGGTCAAACTTTCGCCGCCCAAATCGTAATCTGCCCGCCCCTCCAGACAGAGCACGAAATCCTCAACCGACAGGGTCTTATCAACGACCCAGGTTGGGGCGTGGTGCATTTTGATCGTGGACCGTGTGAGGTGAAGCGTCAAAGCCGAAGGCGGCACCTGATCCAGCGGAAAAGCTTTGTTTTTGTCCATCCCATTTCCCGAAATGCTGAATTCAGTCGCCAAAAGATCCAGGCTATCTCTGATAATAGATAGGTTCTTCCGCTTCTTGAAAGACAACAGATGGATGTTCTCGACTTTGCAGAGTCCTTCGCGCTTCGCTACCGCGCCTACAAGGGCGGTGCCTGGTGTTACGAAGACGGCTGCCTCTATCGCGCCTTGGTCCTGCTGCACCAAACGACCGGACAGGCGCGATGGCTTGATCTGCTGATCCGTTTGACCGACCCACAGATCGCGCCTGATGGAACTCTGTTCGGCTATCACCCAACGGAATACAACATTGACAACATCCTTGCCGGGCGCTGCCTGTTTCACTTGTCGCAGGAGACAGGTGATCCGCGCTATCTCAAAGCCGCGCAAAGGCTGGCGGATCAGTTGCGGCACCATCCGCGGACGAGCACCGGCAATTACTGGCACAAGCAGATCTATCCAAATCAGGTTTGGCTGGATGGTCTTTACATGGGCCTGCCCTTTCAGATCGAATGGGGGGTGGCGACCGGTGATAGCGGTTTGGTCCGCGACGCTGTGCTCCAATTCAAGACAGCACTCGAACTGACGCGGCGCCCGGACGGGCTATACGCCCATGCCTGCGATGTCAGCCGCAAGATGCCATGGTGCGACCCGGTCACCGGTCACAGCCATACGCTGTGGTCACGGTCGCTTGGCTGGCTCGCCATGGCATTGGTCGACAGTCTGCAACTATTGCCGGATGATCTCTCAGGTGAATTGGCGCCTTCGGCCGCCGCATTTCTAAAATCCGCTGCCCGTTATCAGACAGACACGGGAAGATGGTGGCAAATCACGGATCGCCCACATCTACCCGGAAATTACCTGGAAAGCTCTGCAACAGCGATGTTCGCCTATGCGTTTCAGGTTGCGGAACGTTTGGGGCTGTGCCCAGGGGCCAAGGACATCGGCATCCGCGCCTTGAACGCGCTCTCTGACACTGCGCTCAGCCCGGATTCAGACGGGGTGGTGCGGCTGCACGACATTTGCGCCGTGGCAGGTTTGGGGGGCGCAAACGTCCTGCGCGACGGCACACCAACCTATTACCTGTCTGAACCCGTCGTCGCCGATGACGTCAAAGGGGTCGGCCCCTTTCTGATGGCCGTAGCCGAAAGCCTTCGGTCGGCCTGAAATGAAAAAAACGCCGGGAGCATCCCGGCGTTGTTTTTTCGTCGATTTCAGGGGTCAGTGCCCCGTTGCCCGGACAACGACCTTGACGGTTTTCAACAGAATGGCCACGTCGGTCTTAAGCGACAGGCTGCTGTGGTAGCTGCTGTCAAAAATCGCACGCTCCGCAAAGGTCGACTCATTTCGAGCCGAAACCTGCCAGCTTCCGGTGATGCCGGGACGAAGGCGATAGTAATCTTTTCCCGGATACAAGGATTTCTGATCCACCATCATCGGACGCGGGCCAACCAAGCTCATGTCACCGATGAACACGTTCCAAAGTTGCGGCAATTCATCCAACGAGGTCTTGCGGATCAGTCGCCCGACCTTGGTGATCCGCGGATCGTTCTTCAGCTTTTGGGTCGCTTCCCATTCGGATTTGGCCGCAGGATTTTCGTCCAGATAGGCCGCAAGCTTCTTGTCCGCATCCAC
>JALQUQ010000184.1 GCA_023263735.1 Paracoccaceae bacterium
GATTTCTTGAACCGCTCTTCTGCATTCCACAGCGTCGGCAAGGTTCCGGGGGGAAGAGGAAGTTTGATCGCAATCGCGCCCAAGGTGCCCGGAGCGACCGGGTGGCCGCCTTCGTCCAGAACCTGCACGTCAAATCCCGGCATCGCCACCGAAGGAGAGCCGATCTTGGTCGGCAATTCCTCGATCCCCAAGGGGTTCGCGGCAATCGCCCAGCCGGTTTCGGTTTGCCACCAGTGATCCACGACCGGCACGCCCAGATTTTCCTGCGCCCATTGGATGGTGTCGGGGTCTGCGCGTTCGCCCGCCAGATACAGTGCCTGCAATTGCGACAGATCGTAATTCTTGATCAATTCGCCCTTGCGATCATCGCGTTTGACCGCGCGAATGGCGGTGGGGGCGGTGAAGAAGGATTTGACCTTGTGCTCGCTGATCACCCGCCAGAATGCGCCGGCATCGGGGGTGCCGACGGGCTTGCCCTCATAGACCAGCGTGGTGCAGCCAGCGATCAACGGGCCGTAGCAGATATAACTGTGGCCAACGACCCAACCCACGTCGGACGCGGCCCAGAACACATCGCCCACACCCACATTATAGATGGCGCGCATCGACCAATTCAGGGCCACCAGATGGCCGCCTGTCGGGCGGACAACGCCCTTGGGTTGACCCGTGGTGCCCGAGGTGTACAGGATATAGGCCGGGTGATTGCCCTCGACCGGAACGCATTCCGCCGGGGTCGCGCCGTATTGAAACCCATGCCATTCGAAATCGCGGCCGTCGATCAGCTTGGCGACCTCTTGCTCTCGCTGAAAGATCACGCAGAAATCGGGCTTGTGCTTGGCCAGCTCGATCGCCCCGTCAAGCAAGGGTTTGTAATGCACGACGCGGTTGGGTTCGATCCCGCAAGAGGCCGCGATGATCGCCTTGGGCCGGGAGTCGTCGATCCGCACGGCCAATTCGTTGGCGGCAAACCCGCCGAACACCACCGAATGAATCGCCCCGATACGGGCGCAGGCCAGCATCGCCTCCAGCGCTTCGGGAACCATCGGCATGTAAATGATGACGCGGTCGCCCTTTTCGATGCCCTTGGCGCGCAGCGCCCCGGCCAGACGTGCGACGCGTTCCTGCAATTCGGCATAGGTCAGCACGTGTTTGGTGCCAGACACCGGGCTGTCATGGATGATCGCGGCCTGTGCGCCGCGCCCCGCCTGAACATGCCGATCCACCGCGTTCCAGCAGGTGTTGACCATGCCATCGGCGAACCATTCATACAGCGGCGCATTTTCGGAATTCAGCGCCTTCGAGGGCTTTTGGGCCCAATCGATGGCCCCGGCGGCATCCATCCAGAAACCTTCTGGATCGGCTTTCCACTTTGCATAGATATCCGCGTAGCCCACTGATGACCCTCCCTCATGGCGCAGCACCCTCGCGTTTTAGGGCAAATGAGGCCATTGGTTCAACGCCGTTACCGCTAAAGAGCGCGGGGGTGCGACGAAATGTTTGCAGTTTTTCCAAATTCAACCTGCAAATATTTGCAAATTCAATTGGACTTTGCAGGGCGGCGGTTAAATTGCTTTGCTTTGGCAAAGCAATTCTTGCGGGGCTTGGGGGTTCGCTGTGGCAGACTGTTACCAAGGGAATTGGAGCGACTCGGTTCGCCTGTTAGCGTGGCCCAAAGTCTTTTTTCAAAAGGGGTTTGCTATGGATGGTCTCAACCGCGCCTTTCGGCGCATTTTTGCGGCCCTTGCAGCCGGGTCGGTGACGGCGGTCAGCATCGCGGCCCCCGCAGTTGCCGAAACCGGGTGGCGCACCTTTGGGGCGGCATTCGGCGATCCGCGCGGCGGCTATGTGGCCGGGGCAGGGGCCTGCGCCTTTGAAGATCGGGTGACGGGGCAGTTTCTGTGCATGCAGGTGTCGTGTCGCGCCAATCAGGGGCTGGCGTTTGGTCTGGGCTTTTCTGGCGGCACCGCCCCGGACACGATCCCCGCAACGCTGTTGGTCGACAATCGGCAGGTGGCGTCTTTCACGCTGAAACGCATTGGGGGCACCGTCGATCAATATGATTACGAGGCCCCCTATGATTTCTCGGCCCATTCCGATGTCGTCACCCAGCTCAAGGCCGGGAACCGGGCGCGGATGGAGTTTTCAGGCTGGTCAGCCCCCCGCGTGGCCGAAGTGTCGCTGGCGGGCAGCAGCAAGGCCATCAGTGCGGTGATCGAATCTTGCCCCGGTCAGACCACCGGGGCCTTGGGCGGCGGATTTGTCACCACCTACCACCTTGGTCAGGTCATCGGCGATCCGATTGGCGAAGCCACCGCCGAAGCCACGCGCCAATGTTCCAACGCGGGCGGCCGGTTGTCGATGACGCGCAACTTTTCACGCCGCGAGGATCTGAGCGGCGACGGCTGGCCCGATGTGGTGATCGACCGGTCGCAATTGCAATGCGCGGGGGCCCATAACCTCTATTGCACCGACGATGGCTGCGGCATGCAGATCTGGCTGGCCGACCCGAGCGGCGGGTTCCGTCTGGTCTATGACGATGTTGCCCGCGATATCCGCGCCCGCGATGTGCGCCTGATCGAGATTGACACCGTGGGCCGCGCTTGTGGCCGGGACAAGGCCAAGGATGCCTGCACCCTAAGCTTTACCGCCGAAACCGGGGATTTTCACGCCTACGGTGACCAGTTCAAGTGATCGAAAAAGGGGCGGCATCGCGCCGCCCCTTTTGTCTTAGCCGTAATGGGCGACGGGCGTGCCCGCCACCGCCGACATGTTCAAGAGCCCCCGCGCGGTGATCGAAGGGGTGACGATATGCGCCTTGTTGCCCATGCCAACAAGGATCGGCCCCACCTCCAGCCCGCCGGCCTTCATCTTTAGAATGTTGCGCACACCAGACGCGGCATCCGCCGACGCAAACACCAACACATTGGCGGCCCCGGCAAATCGGCTGTTCGGCAACAGACGCTCCCGGATCGATTGATCCAGCGCCGCATCGACGTTCATTTCGCCTTCATAGCAGAAATCGGGCTCGCGGGCGTCCAGCAATTCCAAGGCCCGCCGCATGCGCAGGGCGGCCTGCGTGTCCATGTTGCCGAACTGGCTTTGGGTGCACAGCGCGATCTTGGGCGACAGACCAAAGCGGCGCACATGGCGCGCGGCCCCAATCACCGATTCCATGATCTGCTCGGACGTGGGCTCCGGGTGCACATGCGTGTCGCAGATGAACAGCGGCCCGTCCTCAAGGATCATCATCGACAGCGCGGCAACCGGATGCAGGCCATCGCGGGCCAGCACTTGCCGCACATAGTTCAGGTGCCAAAGATACTGGCCAAAGGTGCCACAAATCAGGCTGTCGGCTTCGCCCCGATGCACCATGACCGCCGCAATCGCCGTGGTATTGGTGCGCATCACCGCGCGGGCGATATCGGGGGTCACGCCCCGCCGCGCCATCAAACCATGATAGGTTTCCCAATAATCGCGATAGCGGGGGTCGTTTTCCGGGTTGACCAAATGGAAATCGCGGTCGGGACGGATCGGCAGGCCCGCACGTTCGCAGCGCCGGGCAATCACATCGGGGCGGCCGATCAGGATCGGCTTGTCGGTGGTTTCCTCGAGCATCGCATTGGCCGCACGAAGCACGCGCTCATCCTCGCCTTCGGCAAAGACGATCTTGCGTTCGGTCTGGCGGGCGGCCTCAAAGACCGGGCGCATCAGCAGCGCCGATTTGAAGACCGATCCGTCCAACTTGCGCTTGTAGGCGTTCAGATCCTCGATCGGGCGGGTGGCGACGCCGGTTTCCATCGCGGCTTTGGCCACGGCACTGGCCACCACGCCGATCAGGCGCGGGTCAAAGGGTTTGGGGATCAGATAGTCGGGGCCAAACGACAGCTTTTCGCCACTATAGGCGGCGGCTGCCTCGGCGCTGGTTGTCGCACGGGCCAAGGCCGCGATGCCGTCGATGCAGGCCAGTTCCATCTGATCGTTGATCGTTGTCGCCCCAACATCCAGTGCCCCCCGAAAGATGAAGGGAAAGCACAGGACGTTGTTCACCTGATTGGGAAAGTCCGACCGGCCGGTCGCGATGATCGCATCGGGGGCCACTTCGCGCGCAAGATCGGGCAGGATTTCCGGCGTTGGGTTGGCCAGCGCAAAGATGATCGGCTGCTTGGCCATGGTCTTGACCATGTCTTGCGTCAAAACGCCCGGCCCCGACAGGCCAAGGAACAGATCGGCCCCCACAATCGCATCGGCCAGCGTGGCGGGGGTGGTGCCTTGGGCAAAGGCTTCTTTCTGCGGGGTCATCTGTTCGGTGCGGCCCTGATAGACCAGACCGGCCAGATCGCAGAGCCAGACGTTTTCGCGCCGGACCCCAAGCTTGACCAGCATCTCAAGGCAGGCGATTCCCGCAGCCCCGCCACCGGTGGACACAACCTTGATCTGGTCGAACGCCTTGCCCGCCACTTGCAGCGCATTCGTGGCGGCCGCCCCGACCACGATGGCAGTGCCGTGCTGATCGTCATGAAAGACCGGAATGTTCATCCGCTCGCGGCATAATTGTTCAACGATAAAGCAATCGGGGGCCTTGATGTCTTCCAGATTGATCGCGCCAAAGGTGGGTTCCAGCGCGCAGACGATTTCGGCCAGTTTCACCGGATCGGATTCGTTCACTTCGATGTCAAAACAATCGATGTTGGCGAATTTCTTGAACAGGACGGCCTTGCCCTCCATCACCGGTTTCGAGGCGAGGGCGCCGATATTTCCCAAGCCCAGAACAGCCGTGCCGTTCGACACCACGGCCACAAGGTTCCCGCGCGAGGTGAAGCGGCTGGCGGTGGCGGGATCGGCCTTGATTTCAAGACAGGCTTCGGCCACCCCCGGCGAATAGGCCCGCGAAAGGTCCCGTCCATTGGCCAGCGGCTTTGTGGCCCGAATCTCAAGTTTGCCGGGTTTCGGGAATTCATGATAATCCAGCGCGGCCTGTCGCGCGGCCTGCCGAGCCTCATCGTGCCGGGTGTCGGTCATTGCTCTCTCCCTCAAGGTTTGTTTACCCTTAAACCAATTTGAAACATCGGCCAACAGGGTCAAAAACGCGCAGTCATGGTTTCGGCACAACACCGCCTTGCAATTCCGGAATGTCCTTCGCAACACTATGGCAAAGATAGAGGGCATCATGACAGAAATCCGCGCTGAAATCCGGCTGCCGACCCCAGAACTTCGGGACGATCTGCCGTTCTTCACCAAAGTGCTGAAAATGCGGCTGGATATGATCTATCCGGCCGACAACCCCGAAGTTGCGGTTCTATCGGGGCATGGGCTGCGCCTTCGGCTGGAAAAGGGCGCGGCAGAGCCTGCGGGCACCCTGCGCATCCTGACCGATGATCCCGATGATTTTGCCGGTGGGGCCCGTGTTCTGACGGCGCCAAACGGCACCAGGGTGGAAATCGACGAATTGAACCCGCCCTTGGTCTTGCCGGAAACCGAACATGCCTTTGTCGTGCGGCGTCTGGCGGATCAGGCCCCTTGGGTGATTGGCCGGGCGGGCATGGAATACCGCGATCTTGTCCCGTCGCGATTGGGCGGGGCGATGATT
>JALQUQ010000185.1 GCA_023263735.1 Paracoccaceae bacterium
CGTGTTCAACCGCGCCGTGCTGGACGCGCGCTTTGCCGTGCAAGACCCCACGCTGCAGGGCTTTGTGCGCGAGTTTGAAGCCGCCTTGCGCACAGCGTGCTGCCCACGCTCCGCTCGGTGCAGGCGCAGACATGGACCGATTTCGAATGTCTGGTGGTGGATGACGGATCGCGCGACGGCGCCGCACTGGCCTGCGTGGTCGAGGGGCTGAACGATCCGCGCTTTCGCCTGATCCGCCGCGACAATGGCGGCGGCGGCGCGGCGCGCAATACGGGCATTCTGGCCGCCACCGGCGACTGGATCGCCTTTCTGGACAGCGATGATCTGTTCCTGCCCGAGAAGCTGGAGAAATCCATGGCCGCTCTCTCAAGATGCCCAAAGACAGACCGCCCGGAAAATCTGGTGATCTGTTCTTTCATCAAAGTCTTGCGCGAAGAGGGGCTCAGCTTTTCAAAGCCGCATCGCGCCCCGCGACACTCTGAAAACATTGCCGAATATCTGTTGGCGGATCGGGGGTTCATTCAGACCTCGACGCTGGTTGTGCCCGCATGGCTGGCCCGACAGGTCCAGTTCGATCCGACCCTGCCCTGTGCCCAAGACAGCGATTTTTGCATTCGGCTGTGGCTGGCCGGGGCGACGTTCGAAATGCTGGAGGAGGGTCTGGTTCTTTGGGATGATCGCGCCTGTGCCGCCCGGGTGTCCAGCACCCGAACGCCGCAAGCCATCGAAACCTGGCTTGAACGCCTCCGGCCAAGGATTTCGGCGCGGGCCTATTGGGGCTACAAGGGGTGGCATTTCGCCAAACTCAAACGGTCCGAGGGGATGGCGCGTCCGCTCGTCTACTGGCTGACGGCCACGGCCCGCGGGGTCTTTGGCCCCAAGCTTGCGATCACGGTCTTTTTGCAGATCCTGCTGACGCAACGGCAATACCGCAGCCTGTCGAATGTCATGCTTCAGCGGTTCAAACTGGGCGTCTGAGGGGCCTGCGACCAAACCTGCGTACGCAGCCGCAAGGCTTGGGTTACCAATTCTCGCTTAGGAATTGGGCATATCCGCGTGTGATCACGCCCCCAACCCTTGAGGCTCTCATGACAAATCCTTTCGCCGGACGCACCCTGCCGCTTTCGGGCCCTGCCCGTGACCTTTTGCCGGTGACCCCGCATGACACCGCCCTTCTGGCCCATACGGCCATCGGGCTTTACTGCGAAACGGCGGGGACGATTGTCTTTGAAACCGCCGCCGGGGCGGTACGCACGGTGGCGGTGGGGGCACTGACCATTCTGCCCGTCGGCGCGCGCCGGGTGCTGGCCACCGGCACCACCGCCACCGGCATCCATGCGCTGGTGCTGTCATGAGCATCCTGCGCAATCTGGCCGTGACCGATTGGCGGGGGGCGCGCTTTGCCCCCGTCGAGCAGGCGGGCATTGCGCTGACGGGCCGGATGCCGATGGCCGCGCTGGATTTCGGGGCCCGGGTCTGGCGTCTGGCCGGGCGCAGCGGGGCCAATCCGGTTCAGGCCGGGCGGCTTGATCTTTCGGCGCTGGAGGGCGCGACCCCGGGTCTGGTGCTGGAACCCAGCCGCACCAATCTGGTCTTTCCCTCGACCGTGGCCCCCACTGGCTGGGGGGTGAACGGCGGCTCTGGCATCGCGGTCAACCCCGGCCCCGCCTTTGGCGGGATCGCGGGGGCGGTGATCACCTCGGGCACCTCGGATTGGGGGCGCGCCTTTGGCAATCCGATGACCCTGACCAGCGGGGTCAGCTATGCGGTGTCGGTCTGGGTCGCGGCCGGCACCTCGGGCAAGGTGCGGATCGAACTGTTCGGCACCGGCATCGATGCGATCGTTTCGGGCACATTCGGCGCGCTTGGCGCCACCTATCAGGCGGGGGCGGCGGTGTCGAACCTGAGCCAGACCGATCTGGGCGGGGTCTGGTGCATACGCTTCCGCGTCCTGCCCAGCGTGACCGCCACCAATGTGACGCTGGGCATCGGCCCCTCGTCAAGCGTTGCGGGGAAAACCGTCCTTGCCCATGCCGCGCAGGTCGAGGTGGCCGAACGCGCAAGCAGCCCCATCGCCACCACCACCGCCCCGGTCACGCGGGCCGCCGATGCGCCGGTCTTGCCGCTGGGCCCGTGGTTCAACGGGGCGGCGGGGGCGCTGCGGCTGGCGGTCCTGCCCTTGGGCCCCGAAGCGCAAACCCTGGCCCAACTGACCGACAGCGCCGATGCGGCGCTGCTGACGCTGGGGATCAACGGGGCGGGCTTTGTCACGCTGACGGGGGCCGGGGTCGCGCTGACCTCGGCCAGCGCGATCGCGCCGGGCGGGGCGCAGGCGGTGCAGATCGGCTGGGGCCCCGCCGGAACCCAGCTGCGTCTGGGTGCGGCCTCTGTCCTCGGCGGGGCGCTGACGCTGCCTACAGCGGCGAAACTGCGGTTCGGCCCCGCCAATGCGCTGGTGCAGAGCCTGTATCTTTGGGACCGTCAGGTCTGATCAGAGCCGATCCGCGCCAAGACCGGCGGCATCGGCCGGGCCTGACGCCCGCGATCCGCCGCCGGACTGCGCAGGGCAATCCACAGCGCATGGGGATTGGTGGTCAGATAGCGCCAGGCCAATTGGCGCGGACGTGAGATCATCCGATGCGCCCATTCCAGATTGGCCTTTTGCATCCAGGCGGGCGCCCGCCGATACTCGCCCGCGATGAAATGAAAACACCCCCCCGCGGTTATGATCCAGCGCGCCGAGATCCGATCGCGCAGGCGCAGGCTGATGATCTGTTCGCGCGGTTTGCCCATGCCCACCCAGACCACATCGGCGCCCGAGCGGTTGATCAACCGCGCCACCTCGGCCTCCTCCACCTCCGAGAAATAGCCGTGATGGCGGCCCGCGATCCGCAGGCCCGGATACATCTCTTGCAGCCGGGCGGCGGCCTTGGCATTGACCGCCTCCTCCCCGCCCAAAAGAAAGAAGCTGTACCCCGATTGCGCGCATTGTGCTGCAAAATCATGGATCATGTCGGTGGTGGCCGCGCGTTCGGGGATCTGGGGCCCCGCCAGCCAGCGCGACAGGGTGACCAGAAACCCGCCATCGGCATGGATGATATCGGCCTCGGCCACGGCGGCGGCATAGCGGGGATCGCGCCGGGCCAGCGACAGCCCCTGACCATTGACATCAAACACCACCTTGGGCCGCCCCCAGCCCCGGGCGGCATCGCGCAGGAACCAGGCCACCAGATCGCCGCGACTGACGCAATCAATGGAAAACGCGCCGAACTGGCGTTTTGGCGGGGTCTCATCAGGAATGGGAAGCAACTGGGTCATCGCGCATCCTTCCGCGAAGGGTCAATTTCGATTCAAATCTGGATTGAATTCCTTTCCGGATGATTAACTGCGGTTGAGCAAAGCCCCGGCGGCGGCCGGGATTTCCGCGGCCTCCCGATCCGGATCGGTCAAATCCCGGTTCAATCGGGGGCCGCTCTTGTGCATTCTGGCCAAAACGAAGCCAGAACGACGAGGACAGGATGATGCCAAAAACCAGTTTCCCCGCCCTAGCGCTGATCGGGATGCTTGCGGGATGCGTGGGCAGCGGCGGGGGGCGCACCCTTGTCGAGGGGGTGGGCGCGGAGGATATGCTCAAGCTGCGCGCGGGCCCGGGTCTGGGGTTCCGGGTGGTGCTGGGCCTGCCCGATGGCACCCCGCTTGAGCGGCAGGACTGCGTGACCGAGGTCGGGCAGTTGTGGTGCCGGGTGTCTTTGGCCGATGCGCCGCGGGTTTCGGGATATGTCTCGGCCGATTATCTGGTGGGCGGCGCGGGGCCCAGCCGTTAGGCGCCCCGATCAGAACCCCTCAGAACTCGTCGCGCAAGAACGTGGTCAATTGCGAGCGCCCCGCCGGGTCCAGCGTGGAAAATTCCAGCGCGACGGGGGCGTCTTCCTTCAGGCTGCGCAGAAAATCGAGCAGCGTCGGCACCACCAGACTGCCCTTGCCCTGAAAGCTTTTCGCATCGGGGCGGGGGTTGAAGGTGCCATGCACATCCTGCCAAGGGGCGACACCGCGCAACGCGACCCCCTCTTGCCAGAAATAGCGCGTCGTTCCCAGATCGATGCCGACAAAGCGGATTCGCCGATAGCCAAGCGCACAGGCCAGCAGCACCAGCCGCGCCACCGACCCCGTCAGCGCGAAATTCAGGTTCAGATCGGGCGTCTCGAACACCCGCCGCCGCATCACCGTGCGAAACACATGGCGATAGCTTGTCAGCCGTTTGCGCACCGAGACGCTCACGCGAATATAGGCATGGGTGGGGAAATGCTCGGTCAGGGCGCGGATTTCGGGGCTGTCATGCTTGCTGCGGTTCTGAAACCAAAAGATCGCCGGTTTCGTCTGCCCTGTCATCTTGGCCGCAAGGCTGGCCGATTGATGCGGGTCGGACAGCGCCTCGATCGAATAGATGTCAAAGGCGATGGGGGCGACCCCGGCCATGTTGATCGCGGCCGAGGTGCCGCGCTCGATCTCTTGCAGATCGGCCTCGGACAGATCGTTCAAGGTGCCGCCCGCGCCGCAGATGGTGAAAACGGCCTTGGGGTCTGTGGTGCGATAGCGCGCGATCAGGCGGTCATCCTGCCCCCGGCTGCGCCAACGCGCCCCCGCATAGCGCGCCAAGGTGATCAGCTGATCCAGATATTCCTGCATGATCCCGCCCGCCCCCGATGCCGGGCCCCTGCGCGCAAGCGGGCCCCGGGGTCCAGCTAGCACAGGCGCGCGCCCCCGCTCAAGTCATTGGCGCAACTGGACGCCTGTGGCACAACTTGCTAGACCCGCGTCAAAGTTGAAAGGGGCCGCCATGTCGGATCTGAATGCCATTTCTCCTAAGGGCCTGCGCACGGCCGTGATCGGGCTGGGGCGGATGGGGCTGCGCCATGTGCAGGCCGCCCAAAGCCTGGGAATGGCGGTCATCGGCGGGGCGGACCCCTCGTCTGAGGCCCGCGCCGCGCTGATGCGCGATCATGGCGTGGCGGCAGAGGCCTGTTTCGCCGATGGCGCCGCGATGCTGGCCGCGCTGAAGCCCGAAGCTTTGGTCATCGCGACCACCGCCCCCGCCCATGCCGAACTGGTGCTGGCCGCCGTTCAGGCGGGCGTGCGCCATATCCTGTGCGAAAAGCCGATGGCGCGGTCCTTGGCCGAGGCAGAGGCGATGATCGCCGCCTGCACCGCCGCGGGCGTGCGGCTGGCCGTCAACCATCAGATGCGGTTCATGGAGCAATATACCGAGGTGAAAGCCCTGACCGGGTCCGAGGCGATGGGCCCCCTCGCCTCGGTCACCGTGGCCGCGTCGAATTTCGGGCTGGCCATGAATGCGAGCCATTATTTCGAGATGTTTCGCTATATGACGGGCGAGGATGTGGCCGAGATCTCCGCCTGGTTCGAGGCTAACAGCCTGCCCATATTTGCTGCAATTACCCGACAATTGCAGATCGGATAGCGGCCAAATCATCTTCGTCGCACCTTATCCCACGCGCCCGAAACTGCCGGATGCGCAAGCCCA
>JALQUQ010000186.1 GCA_023263735.1 Paracoccaceae bacterium
CACCAGATAATGCGCCGCGTGGTATCCCGCCGCGATCACCAGAAACGACAGCATCACCGGCCCCGCCGCCATAGCGGCCCCGCCCCAACGACGGCCCAGCCACAGAACCACGGACAGGCAGAGCGTAGTCGCCCCCCAGACCGCAATCAGGCCCAGCGTGTTTTCGACCATCACGGCAGAGCGGCCCGTCGGCTCCAACGGATTCTCGCCAATCAAAGCCTGCCACCAAAAGGTTTCGATCAACCCGTCGAACGACAGTGCCGACAGGCTCAGCGAGACAAAGGCCATCTGCGACAGGTCCAAGGGCCGAAGGTGCAGGATCTGGGTTCCGGGCAGCCCCAGTTTCAGCCGCCCCCTTTCCCCCCAGAGCGGCGCCACAAAGGACAGATAGCGCATCATGACGGTCAGAAACTCGCCCTGGTCCAGCCAGTCTTCGCCGTCGGCGACCGCCAGCAGATAAATCCCCGCCCAATACAGGCCCGCCACCCGTGCCAGCGTCATCGGATCTTCGGGCGACAGCGACACCAGTTGAAACCAGGTAAATCCCGCCAAACCGGCAACGGCCGGCCATTGACCCAGACGCCGCAATCCGATCTGGCCCCGCCATCCGATCAGGGTGCGCGTCACCCGCACGGCCGAGGTCCAGGGATTGATCAGCCCCCAGACATTGCCGATCAGCATGGACATCAGCGGAACAGCGATCCAGACGATGGTCCAGAACACCAGCGTCAACAGATTGTGCATCGGGTCGGTTGGTCCCCAGATCCCGATAAAGATCAGCGCCAAAAAGACCAGAAGTGAAAGATACGAGATCACCGGCTGGGCCCCGGCACCGGGAAACCGCCCCAGATCGCGCGCCTCCGATCGCGGCAGGCGCTGCACCCAAGGCCCGGCGACGGCGGTCAATGCCACGGTCAAAGCCGCCGCCGTGATATAATGCCCGGTGGGCAGTGTCAGGATCACCGAGGGCGGCAAGGCACAGGCCAATGTCAATCCGGGCAGCAGGCACAGCCCGGCGGAAAGGCCGCAAAGCCCCGCTGGTTCCTTTACCTTGGCCCAAATATCCACTGTCACCGCAACCCGTCCTCGCCTTTGACCTGATGCATCTCCAACCCGCCCATCCGCGAATGCACCCGTCCGCCGCGGGCCATGGCAAGGGCGAACAGCACTTCATTCGCCCGCGGGCCATCGGCACAGACGACCGAGATCACATCAAACCGCGATCGCACATAGGCGGCGTTCAAATGGCCCAGCGGAAGGTCAAGCATCGCCCCCATCCCGCCCACTTTCATGGCTGATGGCACAATGGCGCGGCATTCGCCCAAGCGGTCGCGCATCCCATAGCCGCCCGAGACATGCCAGATCGCGCCGTGCTCGCTTTCGCCGTTTTCGCCGACCAAGGCCCCCTTGCCATAGGCGTCGATCCCCTCACGCCCGCCCATGGCCGCGACCAACCGGTCGGTCAATTCCAAGGCCAAAGGTTTCAGATCTTCCATCGCGCCTTGCAGATCGGGCTCATACCGGCCTGCAAAGGGATTGGCGCAAATGGCATAGATTGCCCCCCGCACGGGGGCCGGGTCGACGATCGGACCGCCTTCGTGGCGGATTTCCTCAATCTGGGTGACGATCTTGCGGACCGCGAACCTGCTCATCCCGTTGCTCCTCTTTGTGCAGGGCCATATGACCCGAAATCTGAACCGTGCCTTGCAGCGCAAGGGCGGCCCCCTCAATCAATCCGCGTTGTCGCAGACTTTCCGCCAGCACCAAACCCTTGCCCAAGGCGGTCTGCCGCTCGGCCTCTGTCAGGGCACCCACGCCGACGGTTACCAACCTGTGACCCAGATCGCTGTCGGGGTGCAGGTCACAGGCCGGGCGGCGCGTGATCGCGCAATGATCCGGCAGGTCCACCGCATTTGCAATCACCGTGGCGGCGGCATCGGCCATCGATGCGGTTCTGGCCAGCACCGTCACGGCATCGGCAATGCCCAGTGAAAAACTGCGCCCCCCCCAGCCCGAGGTTGCGATCCCCCGCACGGGGCTTTCGGCGTCCAGCCGAATGCGACCCGACGCGCCCGCAACGCCCGCGATGGCGCACCGCATCCGGCTGCCCGGCGACAGATGAACCGCGATATCGCCGCCGTTGTTCACATAGGCCCGCTCGATGCCGGGCAGGGCGATCTGGCGCAAAATGTCCTCGGCCACCGCTCCGGCCACGGCCGCCATCGGCGTGATAAACGCGGCCTCAAACGGCGCGACCGCTTGGGCCATCACCCGCGCAATGGGCCCGGTCGGTCGCCCGCCCCATCGCCGCAATTCCGGCAGTTCGGCGCAAAGTTCCTGCAAGATCTGGTCAAACCGGGCCAAAGCGCGGCACTCGGCCCGGGCAACGGCACCGCCTTCGCCCCAAAGCTGAAGGATCAGGTCCATCGGCCCGTGGTTCAGATGCAGCCGCCCATCCGGCAGGCGTGTTCTTTGCGATCCATTCGCGCCGTACGTGACGGCCCCCCCTGAACCAAGACGCGCAAGCGTCGCAGGTGAGGCAAAAGCCGTGCCGCGCAGCGGCGCCGCTGAGTTTACAAGGCTCATTCGTCCGCCCCCTCGCGATTGGGCCAACGATCCACTTGGGCCGATGTGGGATATTCGCCGCCGGTGTCGCGCACGTCGTCCAGATTGCGAATGGCGTCATCATGCCCGCCCATGGTCAGATAATCCTGACGCCGCAGCGTGAATTCCAGCGGCGCGACCAAGGCCGGGGTCGGAACATAGCCAAACGCGCCGGGCGGAAGATCCAGCACATTGACCATAAAGGTGATCCCGCCGCCCGGCCAGATATAGCACTCCGCCCCGCCGCTGGTCAGGCGCGTTTGCCGGGTCTGCACAGACCGGGTCAGCCGGACCGGGTTTTTGGTGACGCCAGCCCGCAGGCTGCCCCCGGCACCGCCCATGAACAAAACCGTACAGACCGAAGGTTCGCAGTTTTCATCGATCAGCCGCACAGTCGGTTCCAAAAGCGGCGGAAGGGGCATTTTCTGCGGTGTCAGAGACGAATCCAGCTCGTAATAGGCAAATTCCTCGCCCGTGGTGGACACCATCAGCAGGCGCAGGCCCGGACGGGCGCCCCGCTTGGCGTCCCAAGGCCCCAAGATCTCTAACGGGTCGGTCAGTTTCGTGCCGCCCCAGCCCAACCCGGGCTCACTGACACGGAAATAGCGGCCCGGGGTTGATTTGTGGCCCTTGATCCGGATGCCGGTGGCTTGCCAGCCCAGAACCTTGCCCGCCTGATGTTCGCTGACCACGCCGGTGATATGGTCATCGACCACGACGACCTCATCCACCAGACCCAGCCACTGGCTGGCGAACATCCCAATCGTCGCCGACCCGCAGCCCACGCGCATCCGGTTTTCAGGGCGGCCATCGACGATGGGTGCCCGCCCGGCCTGCACCGTCACGCGGGAACCGCCATCGATGGTCAGGTCTACCGCTTCGCCGTTGCACAGGGACAAGAGCGCCGCACAGGTCACCCGGCCTTCGGATTTCGATCCGCCGGTCAGGTGGTGCACGCCGCCAAGGCTCAGCATCTGGCTGCCATATTCCGCAGTGGTGACGTGGCCGATGGCCTCGCCCCCGGCGCGGACAATGGCCCCTTCGGGCCCAAGATGGCGGTCGGTGTCGATTTTGACCTTGACCCCGCAATAGGAAAAAATGGCCTCGGTCACGACGGTGACCATATCTGCGCCGTCGATTTGCGACGACACGATAAAGGGCGCGGGCTTGTAATCGGGATAGGTGGTGCCCGATCCGATTCCGGTGACAAAGGTGTCATCGGGAAAGGGCTCGCCATCCCAGTCGCGCTGGGCAAAGGGAACCACGCGCCCCCCGTGTTCGACCGTGTTTGACAGCATGACAACCGGATCGGTGCGCACGATGCGGCCATCAAGATTGGCATAGCGGTCACAGGCCCCGGTTCGCCCCGGTGCGACATAGCACATCACCGGGCAGGCATCGCAGCGGATCTTGTCGCCGTTTCGGGCCGGGGGCAGGGCGTCGTCTGGTTGCGGGTCGGGGGTGGTCATTTTTATGTCCTCAGGGCAGCGCGCACCCGGTGCGGCAAGGCGGGCACGCGGGTCAGTCGCGCCCCTGTCGCATGAGCGATCGCATTCAAGATGGCGGGGGCCGTCGGTATCAGCACATGTTCCCCCAAACCCTTTGCGCCATAGGGGCCCTCGGGATCGGGACTTCGACGATCAGGCTTTCAATCGGGGGCACGTCGCCAATGGTGGGGATCAGATAATCGTGCAGGTTTTCGGTGCGCCCCGGCAGATATTCTTCCATCAGGGCCAGCCCGATGCCTTGGGCAATTCCGCCTTCGATCTGGCCTTCGACCAGTTGGGGGTTGATCGCACGGCCCACATCATGCGCGGCTGTGATCTTGAGCAGCTTCACCGTTCCCAGATCAGGATCGACCTCAAGTTCCACCATCTGCGCGCCATAGCCATAAACGGCATAGGGGTTGCCTTGGCCGTTGGCATCCAGCGGGCTGGTCGGCGGGTCATAGGTTTCTTCGGCCACCAACACATAGCCGCGCGGATCGAATGGCAACTGACCCAGGTCGATCTGGCGGGTTTCAGATCCTTCGGTCACCGACAGGATCGTACCGTTCAGCGCCAGTGTCGCCCCATCGCCGGCATTGGCCAGCCGCAGGATCTGGGCCCGCAAGGCCCGCCCCGAAGCCAGCGCCGCCTTGCCGCTGACATAGGTTTGACGGCTGGCCGAGGTTTTCCCGGCATCGGGCGTCAGGGCGGTGTCTGGCCCGATCAGGTCAAAATCCGCGATCGAAAGGCCCAGAGCCTCGGCGGCGATCTGGGTGATGACGGTGTTTGCGCCCTGACCGATGTCGGTTGCCCCCTGATGCAGCACAACGCGCCCCGCGGCGGTCAGCGCAATGCGGATGGTCGAGGGGTTCGGCAATGACGTGTTGCCGCAGCCATACCAGCAACTGGCCACCCCAACCCCGCGCCGCCCTTTGAAGGCCTGCGCTTCGGCCAAGGCGCGCGTCCAATGCGGGCGCAGGGCGCGCAGGCAATCGCCAATTCCCACGCCCGAAAGGATCTGGCCCGTGGCGCTAGGGTCTCCATCGTTTAGGGCGTTCAGGATGCGGAACTCCAGCCGGTCCATGCCCAGTTTTTCGGCCAATTGGTCGTACAAGGGCTCTTGCCACAAGGCGGCCTGCGGCACGCCAAATCCGCGAAACGCGCCCGAGACGGGGCCATTGGTGTGGATGGCGCGGGCACGGGCCGAAACATGCGGTGTCAGATAGGGGCCGGTCACATGCACCGGCACCCGGTTGGCGACGGTGGGGCCCCAGCTTGAATAGGCCCCGGTGTTGAAGCGCCCTTCGAATTCGACCCCGACAATCCGCCCCGTAGCGTCACACCGATGCGCCCGGTCATCTGCGCCGGATGCCGTTTGGTCGTCGAGGCCATGCTTTCCTGCCGGGAATAGGTCATGCGGGTTGGCCGCCCGGTC
>JALQUQ010000187.1 GCA_023263735.1 Paracoccaceae bacterium
GCATCATCGCGGCGGTGCAGGCGAAATCCGGCAATTACAAGGTGCGCCTTGCGGGCTGCATCGCCAACCGCAGCCGCGCCACCGATGAGGTGGACCGCTACTGCGACCGCGTGGGCTTCAACCGTCTGGCCCATATGCCCGACATCGACGCGATCCGCCGCTCGCGCCTGAAGAAGAAGACGCTCTTCGAGATGGATGACAGCGAGGATGTGGTCATGGCGCGGACCGAATACCTGCGGCTGGCCGACCGGCTGTGGAAATCGGTGGAAGAGCCGAGGATGACGCCCCTGCCCCTACCCGACCGCGACATATTCGAATTGCTGGGGTTTGACTGATGGCCGATTACAGCCTGACCCGCGACCGGGTGGAACATTACTTCGACCGCACCGCGACGAAGGCCTGGGAGCAACTGACCCAGGCCGAGACGAAGGTCAGCCGCATCCGCCAGACCGTGCGCGAGGGTCGCGACCGCATGCGCGCGCTGATGCTGTCGCGCCTGCCGGGTGACCTGCGCGGCATGCGCGTGCTGGATGCGGGCTGCGGCACCGGGGCGATGAGCGTTGAACTGGCGGGCCGCGGGGCCGAGGTGGTGGCGGTCGATATCTCGCCCCAGTTGGTGAGCATCGCCGAGGACCGCCTGCCCGCCGCCCTGCGCCCGCAGGTGCGCTTTCACGCGGGCGACATGACCGACCCCGCCTTGGGGCGGTTCGATTTCGTCATCGCGATGGACAGCCTGATCTATTACCGAGCGGCGGATATCGGCGCGATCCTGACCAACCTTGGCCACCGCACCTGCGGCGGCGTGGTCTTTACCGTGGCGCCGCGCACGCCGTTCCTGATGACCTTCTGGACGCTGGGCAAGGCCTTTCCGCGCTCTGATCGGTCGCCCGTGATGATCCCGCATGCGCTGGCCGAGTTGCGCCGTCATGCGCCGGGGACGCTGCGCTCCGTCTCGCGCGTGTCGCGGGGCTTCTACATCAGCGAATGCATGGAGTACCGGCCGTGATCTTTCTGCGCCGCAAGCATATTCAGGCGATGGGGGCGGCGTGGATGCCCTTTGCCGATGCGGCCTCGGACGGGTTGCCCCTGGCGCAGCTGATGCGGCTGTCGCTGTTCCAGATCTCGGTCGGGATGGCACAGGTGCTTCTTCTGGGCACGCTCAACCGGGTGATGATCGTCGAACTATCGGTTTCGGCCATGGTAGTGGCCGCGATGATGGCGCTGCCGGTGCTGGTCGCGCCCTTCCGCGCGCTCTTGGGCCATCGGTCGGACACCCACCGCAGCGCGATCGGCTGGAAGCGGGTGCCCTATCTGTGGTTCGGCAGCCTCTGGCAGATGGGCGGGCTGGCGGTCATGCCCTTTGCGCTGATCGTGCTGTCGGGCGACCAGATCCGCGGTCCGCAATGGGCCGGAGAGGTCTTGTCCGCGCTGGCCTTCCTGATGACGGGGCTGGGGATGCACATGACCCAGACGGCGGGGCTGGCCCTTGCCGCCGACCGGGCAAGCGATGACAGCCGCCCGCGCGTCGTGGCGCTTCTCTACATCATGTATCTGGCGGGCATGGGGATTTCGGCGCTGATCGTCGGCTTCCTGCTGCGCGATTTCGACCAGATCACGCTGGTGCGCGTGGTGCAGGGCTGCGGCGCCATGACGATGGTGCTGAACGTCATCGCGCTGTGGAAGCAGGAAAAGGTCAAACCCATGACCTCCGCCGAGCGGGCCGAACCGCGCCCGGCCTTCCGCGCGGCATGGGAGCAGCTGGCGGCAGAGCCGGGCGTGCTGCGGCTTCTGGCGGTGGTGGCGGTGGGAACACTGGCCTTCAACATGCAGGATGTGCTGCTGGAACCCTATGGCGGGCAGGTCTTGGGCCTGTCGGTCGGGCAGACCACGGTGCTGACCGCGACCTGGAGCATGGGTGCCCTGCTGGGCTTCCTATGGACCGCGCGCAATCTGGCACGAAGGGCGGATCCCTATCGCCTTGCCGCGCGGGGGGCGCTGATCGGGGTGGCGGCCTTTTCCGCCGTGATCTTTGCCGGGGCGATGCATTCCGCACTCCTGTTCCATCTGGGCGCGGCGGGGATCGGTCTGGGCGGCGGCACCTTTGGCATCGCCACGCTGACGGCGGCCATGACGCTGCCGTCCAAGGCGGCCTCGGGTCTTGCGCTTGGGGCCTGGGGCGCGGCGCAGGCCACGGCGGCGGGCATCGCCATCTTCCTTGGCGGGGCGCTGCGCGACGGGGTGGCCACAGCCGCCTCGGCCGGGGTGCTGGGCCCGCTCAGCGATGCGTCGCTGGGCTATTCCTTTGTCTACCACACTGAAATCGGACTGCTTTTCCTGACTCTCGTCATCCTCGGGCCTCTGGTCCGGCTTGGCGTTCTGACCCAACGAGAACCGGAATCCGGCAAGGCCATGATCGGCCTTTCCGAATTCCCGACCTGACAGCGGAGGACCAAATGGTCGGTGTCAACTTCTTCGGCAACTTCGATCTTGCCAGCCTGTCGATCTGGCTGTTCTGGGGCTTCTTCGCCCTCTTGATCGTCTATCTGCAAACCGAAAACATGCGCGAGGGCTACCCGCTTGAGACCGAAGACGGTCTGGCGGCCCCGAACCAGGGCCCCTTCCCGGTGCCCAAGCCCAAGACCTTCCGCCTGCCGCATGGGCAGGGCGACGTGACGGTGCCGTCCGCTGCGAATGAGGCCGCGCATCGCCGCGAAAACCTCGCGCTCGCACGGACCGCCGTGTCCGAAGGCTTCCCGCATGCGCCCACGGGCAATGCGCTGGCCGATGGTGTAGGCCCGGCGTCCTGGGTGCCGCGGCGCGATGATCCGGAACTGGATGGCCATGGCCATGCCAAGATCCAGCCGATGGCGCAGGCCGGGGCGATGAAGGTGGCCGCCGGGCGCGATCCGCGCGGTCTGCCGGTGCAGGCGGGCGATCTGGAGGTCGTGGGCCGCATTTCCGACATGTGGGTCGACGTTCCGGAACAGCTGGTGCGTTACCTTGAGGTCGAACTGAACTCCGGCTCGCGTCGCCTGATCCCGATGACCATGGTCAAGATCTGGGCCGACCGCGTGCGGATCAATGCGCTCACCTCGGACCTGTTCGAAGGCATCCCGGCGACGCGGTCGCTGACGCAGGTGACCAAGCTCGAGGAAGACAAGATCTCGGGCTATGTCGCGGGCGGCTGGATGTATGCCAAGGGCCGCAAGCACGGCTTCTGACGAAACGGAGGGCGGCGCGCGCCCGCGCCGCCCTGACGTACCCCCAGTGACGGAGGGTCTGCCATGTCAGACCGTGATTTCAACTTTGAACCTCAGCCGGGCCTTCCCGCCCCGCTGCCGCAGGGCGAAGACCTGCTCTGGCAGGGAAGTCCCGATGCAGCCACCCTGTCGCGCGAGGCGTTCAAATCGCGCTGGATCGCGGGCTATCTGGTCGTGATCGCCCTCTGGCGGGCCGGTGCGGCCTTTGCCGATGGCGGTTTTGCCGGGTCGGTCGCGCGGCTTCTGCCCTATCTGGCCCTTGCCGTCGCCGGTTACGGCGTGATCCGCTTCCTTGGCTGGATGCAGGCGCGGGCGACGATCTATTCCATCACCTCGGCACGCGTGATCCTGCGGATCGGGGCGGCGCTGCCCATCACCTATACCATCCCCTTCACCTGCATCGACAACGCCTCGGTCGCGGTCGATCCCAAGACCGGGCATGGCACCATCGCGCTGGAGACCGTGGGCAACATGCGCCTGTCCTATGGCGTGCTTTGGCCGCATGTCCGCCCGTGGCACCTGCGCCAGCCGCAACCGGCCTTCCGCGCCATTCCCGATGCCGCCCGCGTGGCGCGCATCCTGGCCGATGCCGCACAGGCCAAGATCAACGAACCCCGGATCGAGACGCAGGCCGCCCCTGCCCTCGTCGCGGCGGAATGAGGAGGCGCGGGCCATGCCGCAACATCCCGTCCTGACCCAGATTTCCGGTGCCAACCGCGAGCGAGAGATGATCCCGCGCACCCTCTTGTGGGGCATGTTCGCGCTGGCGATGTCGAGCCTTGCACTCGCCACCTATTCCGTCGCGACCAAGCGCCCGCATGTGGGCGTGCCGGTCGCGGGCGCGGTGGTGGCCGAACGTAACCTGATCCTTGAAGGCGTGGACGCGCAGGCGGTCATCGTCAAGGACATCGACGGAAAGGTCCTGATGGACCTGCCCCATGGCGGTTTCATCACCGTCATCCAATCCGGCATGGAACGCGCCCGCCGCGTGGCGCAGGTGCCGGGAAACCCGCCGATGCGGGTGGTCAAGTACGACAACGGCCGCCTTGTGGCCGAAGACCCCGCCACGGGCTGGAGCGCCGAGCTTTACGCCTTTGGCCAAGACAACAAAGCCGCGTTCGAACGGCTGTTGACTGACAAACAATAAGGGAACCGCAACCATGCCGCTTTTCAGCAAAACAAAGGAAGACGTGCCCTGCACCGTCGAGGTGTCGCACCGTTTCGAAAGCCTGCACGCCCATGTCCGCTTTGACAACGGTGCGGTCGTGCATCCCGGCGATGAGGTCCTTGTCCACGGCGCGCCCGTTCTGGCCGCCTATGGCGAGGTCGTCACCGCCGAACGCATCGCCACCATCACCCGCGCCTCGGCGCTGGAACGCTGGTGGACCCGCCTGACCGGCGATCTCGATTTCATGGAGCTTTGCGAATTCTCCTTCTCGGAGGAACTCGACACCCACGCGCCCGCACGGGCCGGACATCAGGGGATCGCAGCATGAAAGACCTGTCCGATACCACCCATGGCGAACTCCATGCCGAACTGTCGGATCGTTTCGACACCACGGCGATGGCCACGGAAACCACGCTGCTGAACCCGCGCTTCTACACCACCGATTTCGACGAGATGGACCGCATCGACGTCACCCCGGTGCGTGAGGCCTGGGACAAGCTGCTGGGCCAGATGAAATCCGACCCGAACAAGGGCCATTTCAAGAAGAACGCCGATTGGGATGCCGTCGATTGGGACGGCATGGACCCTGCCCTGCGGGTGGAGTTCATCGACTTTCTGGTGTCCTCCTGCACCGCCGAATTCTCGGGCTGTGTGCTGTACAAGGAAATGAAGCGGCGCGGCACCAATGCCGACATCTGCGAGCTGTTCAACTACATGGCGCGGGACGAGGCGCGGCATGCGGGCTTCATCAACGACGCCCTGCGCGAGGCGGGGGTGGCGGTGAACTTGGGCTTCCTGACCAAGGCCAAGAAATACACCTATTTCCGGCCGAAGTTCATCTACTACGCCACTTACCTGTCGGAAAAGATCGGCTACGCGCGGTACATCACCATCTTCCGCCATCTGGAGGCGAACCCGGATCAGCGGTTCCACCCGATCTTCAAGTGGTTCAAGGAATGGTGCAACGACGAGTTCAGCCATGGCGAGGCCTTTGCCCTGCTGATGCGCACCGATCCGAAACTGACCACCAGCTTCGTCAACAAGCTGTGGATCCGCTTCTTCCTGACGGCGGTCTATTCGACGATGTGGGTGCGC
>JALQUQ010000188.1 GCA_023263735.1 Paracoccaceae bacterium
AGAGAGAAAGATCAGCCCTGAGCAATTTGCTATAGAAGAAAAAAGACTACTAGATAGTTTTGTCGTATATTACAGGATAAATAGGAAAGAAAAAAATAAGAAAGATTGGCCAAATAAGACTAGAAACGATTGGCTTAGGTTATACACAGCATACAGCATAGAGGATGCAAGGCGCATCTTGGATATGCTGGATGAAGACGATCAGGAGGATTGATAATGCCTGAACAGATCAACGCTTTCACACCAGAGGAAACCGGCATCCCAGCAAGCGAGCTTCGCTCTTTCATCGAACGCATCGAGCGTTTGGATTCGGAGAAAGCCGCCATAGGCGATGACATCAAGGACGTATTTGCTGAACTGAAGTCACGCGGCTACGATGCAAAGGCCGTGCGCGCCGTCCTGAAGATCCGTAAGCAAGACCCCAACGAGCGCGCCGAAGCTGAAGCCATCCTTGATCTGTATCTCTCAACCTTGGGAATGGCCTAACATGCAGATCCAGCCAATTGACGACACATGCAGAAGCGCCGCCGACGTGCTGGCGGCAAGCCGCAGAGTGGCTGAAACACGAAAGCGGCTAATGTCTCCTAGAAAGCCGAGAAGGGAACCCATACCGGCTCAGGAGACCACCATAATCTCCTATGCCGAGTGGGCATCAAGTGTGGTCCCTTACGGGTCTCCGCTGTCTCCGCCTTCCGGTTTGCCGAGAGGCATTTCCGTGCATCGCATCATTAGCACCGCCTCGAAGATGTTCGGCGTATCTGTGGAAGACCTGTGTTCGACCCGGAGGTCTGCCGGCCTGCCTGACATGCGCGCCTGCATTTACTGGTGTGCTCGCGAGCTGACAACCAGGTCTCTTCCTCTGATCGGCAAGGACATTGGTGGTCGAGACCACTCGACGGTACTGCATGGGGCAAAAAAGGCCGAAAGGGCCATCAGAAATGGCCTTCCCTTGGGACGGCGTGCCGTTGCTTTGAGGGATGCGGTGATTGAGCGCTACGCCTTCGAGAAACCGCCTAAGCCGGTAACCGCCAGAATGGTGAAGCTGTTTCCGCTGTGAAGAAAGCGATTGGTTGCCAACGCTCGCGGGAAGCGGTAATTTGAAAAAAGTCGGGCCGGGCGATGCGACAACATCCCCGACCCAGACAGCGCCCCTCGCCTACAGGGAAGCCGTTGATATGAATATAGACTATTCGCACGCCAATTATCAAGCCCCTGCTGTGGGGCTATCATGAGCGAAAAAAGGACGCAAAATCAAAGGAAGAATGGGCGTGGTATCGGCTGGTTGAGGCGGCGATGACCGATCTGGGGGCCGTGTCTTTCGGGCCGGGGCGGCTGCGGTATCAGACCGGGGACTGGGCGGCGAATGCGTTGGAAAAGGCCGCCGTTTTGCCGCGCCTGCATCTGGCGCCTTGGGTTGGAGCCGAAGTGCCGCCCGCGCCGGACCGCGAAAGCTATGTCTCGCCTTCGGATCTGGGGGGGGCAAAGGCCCTGCCCGGCGATGGCGACGACCCCGAAACGGCCAAGGCGCGCGGGACCTCTCTGCATGCTTTGCTTGAATATTTACCCGCCGAGGACCCGGATCGTTGGGCGGATTTGGCGCGCGGCCTTGCCCCCGAGGGGATGGACCCTGCCCCCATGCTGGCCGAGGCGGCGGGCATTCTGGCCGACCCCGATCTGGCGCATCTGTTCGGGCCCGATGCCTTGTCCGAGGTGCCGGTGACGGGGCGTCTGGGGGCGCAAAAGGTGGTGGGAACCATCGATGTGCTGGTGGTGGGCGACGACCAAATTCTGGCGGTCGACTTCAAATCCAACCGCGTGGTGCCCCGATCTGAGGACGAGGTGCCCGAAGGCATTCTGCGGCAAATGGGGGCCTATGCCCATGTTTTACAACAGATTTGGCCAGACCGCCGCATTCAGACCGCCCTTTTGTGGACGGCGGAACCGCGGCTGATGCATCTTGATCTCAATATCGTGACTGCGGCGCTTGGTCGTTATACCAGTTCTTGACTACTCTTGTCAGGATGCCTAGCTTCAGGGCCAGACAAATTCCATTTAGGAGATATGACGATGGGCGCTGCAACCGTTGCGGTTACCGATGCCACCTTTGACGCAGAAGTGCGCCAGTCGGACATTCCGGTTGTGGTGGATTTCTGGGCGGAATGGTGCGGACCGTGCCGCCAGATCGGCCCGGCTTTGGAAGAACTGGCCACCGAATATGCCGGTAAGGTCAAGATCGTAAAGGTAAATGTGGACGAGAACCCCGACAGCCCGGCGATGCTGGGGGTGCGTGGGATTCCGACGCTGTTCCTGTTCAAGGACGGTCAGGTCGTGTCGAACAAGGTTGGGGCCGCGCCCAAGGCGGCGCTGGCAAACTGGATTCAGTCGGCCATCTGACCCAAGGCTGCCAAGCCCTTGTGAACGCTGCATTAACCGGGCCAATGGGCCCGGTTTTTCTTTGCCACCCGGCGTGCAGCCCCCGTGCACTGGTGGTACACCCCCTGTGCCGACGGTTTTGGCACGCGCGCGCGGTTAACCATGACCGCGCGAATCATCGCGGATCAGTCCAGCGGCCAGCCCGCGCGCAGGATGGCATCGCGGATCGCGTCATTCGCGGTGGGTTTGCCCGCGTTGATCGACATGACCTGCCAGAACCAATAGAGGTACTTTTCATAATCGGGGGCATGGGTGCCTAACGCGGCCAGCGCGGCAGCCGGATCGCGGCGCGCATCAAGGGCGATGTGGTGAAAATCGATCTCGGCAAACAGGACGGCGGGTTTTTCCAGAAAATAGCCGTTGAAGGCGACGGCGGAATTCTGGGTGATGACGGCATCGCAGGTGGAGAGGTATTTCTCCATCCCGCCGATGGTGACGGTCAGTTGCGGATAGCGCTCAGCCAAGGCGGTCAGCGCGGCATGGTCGTTGGCATCATAGCTTTTCTTGGGGGCCATGGCGGCGACCACGGGGCGCGGGTCTAGGTTCAGCACCTTTTCGACCATATCGACCGGCGCGCAGGATTGAAAACTGCGATGTTCGGTCAGGCGGCGCTGCATGGGGATGTAAAGGAAGCCTTCGCCCTTTGGGCAGGGCTGCGCGCGGTCAAACAGCTTTTTCCGCCAGAACCGGGTAAAGCGGGCGGCCTCGTCCGGGTCGATGCGTTCGGGATTAAAGGCGGTTTTGGCCACACGCCAATGCCAGCGTTCGGCACTGGGTTCGATGGCCCAGAACGGGTACTGATAGACCCGGCGAAACACCAAGGCGCGCGGCCCGATGGGGTGGCGCATATGAAAGAGGTTATAGGCCCCGTCGTCGCGATGAGCGAGCCTTAGCCCGTTATCATCGTCCAGATGATATTCGAGCTGGTAGCCGCCATCTTGCAGCACAGAGGCCAAGCGATTCAGGAAATTATGCCCGCCCGAGGTGGCCGCGGCATGCAGGTCGGGATCAAGGAAAAATCTGAGAAGTCTGTCATGTGCCATGTGAAACGGGTAACAAGGGGCAAAGGGTCAGGCAAGGCCGCGCCTTGTGCCGCGGTGGGTGCCTGCACATATGTGATGCGGACGATACGGAGGGCTGCACATGGCCGAAGACAAATTTCCCGGATGGCACGGAACCACGATCATCGGCGTGCGGCGCGGTGGTGAGGTGGTGGTGGCGGGCGACGGGCAGGTCAGCTTGGGCCAGACCGTGATCAAGGGCACGGCGCGCAAGGTGCGGCGGCTGCGGCCCGGGGGGCATGATGTGGTCTGCGGCTTTGCCGGATCGACGGCGGATGCCTTTACCCTGCTGGAGCGGCTGGAGAAAAAGCTGGAGGCCGCGCCGGGGCAATTGGCGCGGGCCTGCGTCGATCTGGCCAAGGATTGGCGGATGGACAAATATCTGCGGAACCTTGAGGCGATGCTGATCGTGACCGATGGGCGCGATCTGTTTGTGATCACGGGCGCGGGCGATGTGCTGGAGCCGGAAAACGATGTGGCGGCGATTGGATCGGGCGGGAATTTCGCGCTGGCCGCTGCGCGGGGGCTGATGGAAACCGATCTGGATGCCGAAGGCGTGGCGCGCAAGGCGATGGCGATTGCCGCCGATATTTGCGTTTACACCAACGGCAATCTGACGGTGGAAAAGGTGCGCGCGCCGTGATCGAGGATCAGGACATTCGCGCCGCCGTGCAAAACGGTCTGATCACCGAAGCGCAGGCGGCGGGTCTGGCTGCCCTTGCCGATGCGCGCAAGCAGGCGCGCGATCAGGTGGTGCCGGGCGAAGAACCCTTTGTTCTGTTCAAGGGGTTCAATGAGATTTTCATCGTGATCGGCCTGTCGATCCTGTTTTTCGGCTGGATGGCCGTGACCTCTCTTTTCGGGGCGAATGTCTTTGCGCCCCAAGGGTTTGATACGGTGCTGATTGCCGTGGTGACCATGGCGGGCGTGGTGGTTGTGCAGCGGTATTTCACGCTGACCCGGCGGATGGTTGCGCCGTCGATCGCGTTGGCGATCATGATGGCCATGGGCGCGGGGGTGTTTGGCGGGGCGATGGCCGATGTGATGGGGGTGACGCCGCTGGTGTCTGACCTGATCGGTTGGGGGTCGATTGTTGCGATCATGCTGGCGCATTACCGGGTGTTTCGGGTGCCGTTTTCTGCGGCGATCATTGCGGGCGCGGGCTTTGCCTTGATCTGGTCGCTGCTGACGGCGGGCGGGATTGTGCCCGATGTGTCGGCCGAATTGCCGTTCTTGGCGGCCAAGGGGCCGATGGCGGTGGTGTCGGTGCTGTTTGGGCTGGCGGTGTTTGCGGGGGCGATGTGGTTTGACATGCGCGATCCGCACCGGATTTCGACGCGGTCCGCCACCGGGTTTTGGCTGCATGTGATTTCGGCGCCGTTGATCGTGAATACGGTGGCCCTGCGGCTGCTGGACCATGGCACGGCGGCGGCGCATCTGCTGTTGGCGGTGTTTCTGGTGGGACTTGCGGTGGTGGCGATTGTGATCGACCGGCGGTCGTTCCTTGTTTCCAGCGTGGTTTATGCCGTGACGCTGATTTTTACGCTGTTGGATGGATCGGCGATTGTGATCTTGCTGCTGGGCTTTGGGCTGGTGGTTTTGGGTGCGCAATGGGGCCGGCTCCGCCACTTTATCATGAAAACCCTGCCCGACTTTCCGGGCAAGGATCGACTTCCTCCTTATGGACTGAACGCATGACCGACCTGACCCCCCGCGAGATCGTATCCGAGCTTGACCGTTTCATCATCGGGCAGGCTGACGCCAAGCGCGCCGTGGCCGTGGCCCTGCGCAACCGGTGGCGGCGCAAGCAATTGGGCGATGATTTGCGCGATGAGGTGTATCCCAAGAATATCCTGATGATCGGGCCGACCGGGGTGGGGAAAACCGAAATCAGCCGCCGTTTGGCGAAACTGGCGCGGGCGCCGTTTCTGAAGGTTGAGGCGACGAAGTTTACCGAAGTGGGCTATGTGGGCCGCGATGTGGACAGCATCATCCGCGATCTGGTCGATGCGGCGATGATC
>JALQUQ010000189.1 GCA_023263735.1 Paracoccaceae bacterium
GGCGCGAACCCGTTTGCCTGCATCGCGGCCGGGATCGCCTGCCTGTGGGGGCCCGCACACGGCGGCGCCAACCAAGCCTGCCTTGAAATGCTGCGCGAAATCGGCACCGTTGACCGCATTCCCGAATATGTGGCCAAGGCCAAGGACAAGAACTCGGGCTTCCGCCTGATGGGCTTTGGCCACCGCGTCTACAAGAACTTTGACCCCCGCGCCAAAGTGATGAAACAATCGGCGGACGAAGTTCTGGAGCTGCTGGGCGTGCACAACAACCCGCTGTTGCAGGTCGCCAAGGAACTGGAGCGCATCGCGCTGGAAGACGATTATTTCGTTTCGAAAAAGCTGTACCCGAACGTCGACTTCTATTCGGGCATCATCTTGGAGGCGATGGGCTTCCCGACCTCGATGTTCACCCCGATCTTTGCGCTGTCGCGCACCGTCGGCTGGATTTCGCAGTGGAAAGAAATGATCGGCGAAAAGAACCAAAAGATTGGCCGTCCGCGTCAATTGTACGTGGGTTCGCCCAGCCGCAACTATGTGGATGTGCACCACCGCTAAGCGGGGCCACACAGCAATCGAAAAGGGCAGTGCTTGGCACTGCCCTTTTTCATTCGGTGCGCGCGACCATGGCCCCCTTCCACCGCCGGGTTTCCTGCTGCGGCACGGTGGGGTGCAAAGACTCGGACGGATCGCGCAGAACCCGCCGCCGATGGCGCATCAGAAAGAACTTGCCCCACCGCTGCCACGTGCCCACCATCGGTGCCGAGGGATCACAGGGAAAGCGTTCCCGCCAGCCCTCGGGCAAGACCAGTCCACAGACCTGCGCCTTTTCCATCATCCAGACAAAGGGGATATTGGCCAAGGGGCGCGCCACCTGAAACGATCCGATCTGCCCGCCGATATCGGCATGCGCACCCCGAAACCACACCTGCTCGACATGCCCCGTCCATCCCGGGGGGCATTCCCACAGCACCGGATCAAACGCCGCGCGCGTTTCATTCAACGCAAGCGCCTGAAAGCCGTGGCGGATATGCGGGCCCAGTTGATGGTTGTGAAAGGCATGCGCATCTTCGGTGAACAGCCACAAAAGCGGCACCCGCAGCCCCAAGGCCTTGACCGTATCCCACACGCCGACCATTTCGATCCCCACGCCCGTATGGCAATTGGCCTTGCTAAAGGCCTGCGCCACCTCGCTTTCGGGTTGGGTTTGGTAATGGCGATAGGCCATGACGACATTGCGTTCGGTCGCCACGTCAGACCGCAACAGCCCGATACGGTCGATCACCCCACCGAGCGAGCGCACGGCATAGGCCCCCCGCGAATAGCCCATCAGAAAGATCCGATCGCCGGGGCGATAGTTGCTGGCCAGCCAGCCATAGGCGCGGCGGATTTGCCGATTGATGCCCCGACCAAAGGCGATGTCGGTCGCCTTGCGCCAATGTTCCCATTGCAGGCCGGGTTCGTAATAGATCTTGCGCCGCAGACCCGGCACCCGCTCGCTCAGCAGTTTAAAGGCGAAACCGGCATTGCTGACCTCTCCCTCCTCCAGCGATGACAGTGTGCCATCCAGAATGACGATCAGATCGACCGAGCCGCGATGCGGCCCTCCGGGCTCTTGCCCCTCAAACGTGACCTGAGGGCCACGGCGGAAAAATCTGGCTACCTTGTCCAAAAACGGAAGCATGATCGGCCATGAGCCCCCATCTTGCCCAGCTTGGCGCGATCAAATCGGCGGCCTTGCCTTGCCCCCTGCCACGACAAGGGCACCGGACTGGCACGGGGACAGGCGGGATGATGGTTCCAGACCAACGCCGGAACAAAGCCCACCAGTTTGTGCCCCAGATGTCACCCCAAGACAAAAGACGCCAGTTCACCGCGTCCCCCCTACCTTGGCGAATTCCGGTTCAACAGTAAAGCGATCCGGCGGTGCGCCCCGATCAAACCGCGTCAAATTGTTCTGACCCATGCCTCCCACAAAGAAAAACCCCCGGCCGCCTGTTGGCAACCGGGGGTTTCTGTTCGATCCGCCGCACTCAGACGCGCTGCGACAAGACGGTGGCCAGCCCCAATTCGCCAAAGCCGTTAAAGCGCGAGTTGGTCACGACCGAATAGGCCCCCATCCCCTGCACCACGACATAATCGCCTTCGGCCAGATCGTCGGGCAACATCACTTCGCCCGGCAGACGGTCGACCGAGTCGCAGGTGGGCCCAAAGATGATGCGCGGGGTCAATTCGCCGCTGCGCTTTTCGCCTTCGGGCGACAGCACTTCGATCCGGTCGATCACGCCGATCAGCGGCAGTTCGGCCAGCGATCCATAAACGCCATCGTTCAGGAACACATGTTCGCCATCCCGCACCGATTTGACGCGTGCGGCCAAGGTAAAGGCATCGCCACACATCGCGCGGCCCGGCTCGCAAACCAGCAGCGGACGGTTGTCGCCAAACGCCTCACCCGTCACGCGGTCGATCAGGCGGAAGGTTTCTTCCAACTGGGGCACAACGCCGTTCAAACGGTGGTTCGGGAAACCGCCGCCCACGTTCAGGCGCGCGATCACCACACCGGCTTCTTCGGCGATCCACGCCGCCTTTTCGATATAGGACTGCCACGCATGCGGGTCGGTGCACTGGGTGCCCGGGTGGAAGGTCAGCGACGGAATGAACCCGGCTTCGGCCACGGTTTTCAGCAGTTCAACAGCCAGTTCCGCCGTTGCCCCGAATTTTGCGCCAAAGTTATAGGCAGCCCCCGCAACCGGCAGTTTGAAGCGCACCGAGATTTCGGTGCCCTCGGCCGGGACCAACTCGATCAGCTTGGCCAATTCCGAATTGGAATCAACGCTATAGCTTTTGACGCCCCGCTCAACCGCATAGAGAATCTCATGGCGGGCGCGCACGGGGTTGTTGTAGTGAATGGCCGCATCGGGGGCCAGACGGCGGATCAGATCGATTTCGAAACCGCTGGCGCAATCATAGCCGCGCACACCGGCCGCGGCGAGGTTGTCGATCACCTCTTCGGTCGGGTTCGATTTGACCGCATAGGTCACAAGGCCCGGAAAACCATCAATGAATCGGCGGGCCGAAGCTTGCACAACGGTCGGCGCAAAGAACAAGACCGGGTTGACCGGCTGTTCGACGCGAAGAAATTCAGTGGGGTTGGTCCAGATCGTTTTTGACAGTCCCATCGGCGTTTCCTCCTTGCCAATAAGACGCGTCGCCCGTGCCGTTGCAATGAACGGGGCCGGGCACCAGCGTGGTTTCCTTGGAACCAGGCCAGGTGCGTATGAGCCGCCCTTTTCCTGCAACGATGGTGTGCGATATGGGGCTAAAACGCACCGAACAAAACTATATAAATGGAGCGAAAAGGCGTTATAATGACGAAAACATCGGTTAAATTGCATGGATGAACTGGACAAAAATATCTTGGCGCTCTTGCGCGCCGACGCCCGCCTATCGTTGGCAACCTTGGCCCGGCGACTAAAGGTTGCGCGGTCGACGATTCAGGCGCGGCTGGAGCGGTTGGAAACCAATGGCACCATTACCGGCTATACCCTGAAACTGGGCGAAGGGGCCGATCCCAATCGTCTGCGGGCCACCGTCATGCTGACGATCGAGCCGCGGTCGCAACCGGCCGTTCTGCAACGGCTGAAATCGGTGCCCGAGATCGAAAAGGTGTTCACCACCAGCGGGCGGGTCGATTTGCTGCTGCAGATCGCTTGTGCCAACACGCAGGTGCTGGATCAGGTGCTGGATCAGATCGGGGCCATGACCGGCGTGCATTCTTCGGAAAGCCTGATCCATCTGTCGATCAAGATCGACCGCGCCGTTTAGGGGGCCAAGGCAAAGAGATCGACAAAGGCCTGCCCCTCGACCAGATCGCCCTGCAAGGTGACGAGCCCCCCCACCGTCTGATGCAGCGGCATCGGGCCATAGATCGCCGCGGCCAAGGCATTGGTCGTGCCGCGAAAGATCAGGGTGGCGGACGGGTCCGCGCCTTGGGCCACGGTGACGGCATTCGGGGCGGTGATGACGGTAAACCGCTCGTCTCCGATCTGAAACGCCACGCGATGCGGGCCGGCGCGATGGGTCGCGCAGGTGGCCCGCAGCGACAGCATCAGGGAAACCGGGCTGATGAACAGCGACGGATCATGGCCAGGCTGACGCGCGCCCCACAGGCACAATTCGCGCAGCACCGGCCACAGCGCCAGCCCCGATGCGGTCAACCGATACTGGCGCACCGACGCCGGGGTCGGCAGATCGACCGCTTCGACCACACCTGACGCGATAAGCCCCTGCAACCTTTGGGTCAGCACATTCGCGCTTACCCCCGGAATCCCCGCCCGCAATGCCCCGAACCGGCGCGGCCCCAGCATCATTTCGCGCACGACCAAAAGCGCCCAGCGATCCCCGATCAGATCCAGCGCATGGGCGGCGATGCAACCTTCGTCATAGGTCCTGTCCGTCATGGTTATTTTTTATAACTAACAGTTGCTTTATGCAACCTCAGATGGTCTACTTTCCAAATGATCTTGCAGGAGCGCGCCATGCCCTACGTTGACGGTTTCATCATCCCGGTTCCCACCCTTCGCAAAGGCGAATACCGCGCGCATGAGGCCAAGTGGTGGCCCTATTTCAAGGACCTTGGGGCCCTGTCGCTGATCGTGACTTGGGGCGATGACGTTCCCCATGGCAAACACACTGATTTCTATCGCGCCGTCGACGCCCAAGAGGGGGAAACGGTCGTGCTGGCCTGGATGACCTGGCCCGACAAGGCCACGCGTGATGCGGCCTATGGGAAAATGATGGCCTCAGACAGCGACATGGGGCCGATGGAGATGCCCTTTGATGGCAAACGCCTGATCCACGGCGGCTTTACCCCCATCCTGATCGAAGGAACGTTGGAATGACCTTTCACGGATTGCCCATCTGGTACGAAATGGCCGCACCCGATCTGGCGGCGGCCACGTCGTTTTACGGCACGGTTCTGGGGTGGGATTGTGTCGATGCCGGCATGCCCGGATTTGCCTATCGACTGGCGCAAGTGCCTACGGGCATGGTCGCGGGACTTTATACGCAGGAACCGCAATCGACCAAGGGCTGGCTGTGCTATTTTGCCGTCGAAAGCGCCGATGCCGCGGCAGCCCAGATCTTGGACCTTGGCGGTACGATTTTCCAAGAACCCAACGACATTCCCGGAACCGGCCGGTTCCTGATCGCCAAAGACCGTCAAGGCGCGACCTTTGGCCTGTTGCAACCCCAAGGCGGAACCACCGGCCCGGCCTTTGACACCGCCCAAGCCGGGCACGGCCAGTGGCACCAGTTGCAAACCACCGACCCCGAGGCCGCGCGGGCGTTTTACGCGGCGATTCTGGGCTGGGACCAAAACCGCACCCATGACATGGGCGATCTGGGGGCCTACCGCGTGATGTCGGCCCAAGGGCAGGAAATCGCCGGGATCATGCCGATGATGACCCCGGATCTGCCGCCGCATTGGTTACCCTT